>PUKG01000248.1 GCA_003550445.1 Halobacteroidaceae bacterium | reverse complement strand
AAAGATGGCCCCAAAATTCAAGTTGAGAAAAGGGTGTTGTGGATTTGCCGCAGTTGTGGATCATGCTGGATAACAAGTTATCCACAGGCTCCACAACTGCTTGGAAAACGCCTACGGCGTTTACCACAAATCCACAACAGGGACTACTAATGCTAATGGAATACAAATATTCCTTTTATGGATTTTAACAATGATTAGTTGTGCAGGATAGGTCTAAATATTATTATACGAGGAGGGGATATAAATTGGTTTTAAAATCCTGTGAGAAGAAAGATAGGATTACCTTTAATTATTTTTTGATTGTTTCCCTTTCTGCTATCCTGTTTTTTACAATAGGGTTGGGTTGGGCAGCCTCCGGAAGTGACCATTGTCCTATACCGGAAATTTTTGTTTTGCTGGAAGGGAGTGACGATGAACTCGAAGATCTTTTTTTAAGAAGATTAGTCCAAGAAAACCAGGATGGGGTCAATTTTTCTATACCCCCGGGGGAAGAACTAACCGCAAAAGATTCAAGGTACATTTTGTCAGTATCCTCCAGTAGTGCTGATGCTCCGGAAAGCCGGCTAGAGGTAACGCTTCAAGACCCCAAAGGTAGGGTTGTATTTGGGCAAAATGTTTCAACTCCGGTAAATGGTCGCGACAAAGCTTCCATTAATAACTTCTTAGTTGACCAGCAGGTTGCTTATTGCTCTCCCTTATTAAACAAAGTAAGAGAACATCAAAAGAGAATTAGAGAAATCGAAAATTCAGCAATTGAAGCCAGTATTGGCGGTTTAGATGACTTTATCGAAGTTAATCCGGGAACAGAAATTTCCTTTGATTTCTGGCTCAGGGATTGCGATGGCGATTATCTTTGTAACAGGGAAGTTTCAATTGAATTTAGGGGGGTTGGGGATGTTTTTCCCCGGGAATTAACAACTGATGATGCCGGTAGGGGATCTTTTACCTTTGAAAGTGAAGAGGAAGGACTGGCAGAGGTCCTTATAAAATATTTATTCGAAACTCCCGAAGGAAAATCTCGTGAAGCTGAGGGAACTAACAGGATGGTAATAAAGGTTGGGAGAACTTCGGAATTTTTCTTCCAAAGCGGGTTTAACTGGAAATTAACCAGAAGTCGTTCGGATAATGTTGCCTGGGTTACCGGGAATTTTTTAGCCAAGGTTCCTTTAAAAGAAGTGGAAGGAGAATCAGGGGTTTTTGAAGGAAGTGGGACATTGTTTTTATCCGATGTAATTTATTCTAGTGAAGAGGGTACATTTGAACCTATGCTCAAGGATGGGAGAATGGATGTAATTATTCGAACCCGGGAAGAAGGAATGCCTATGGTTGAAATTAATGTTAGGGATCGCCCGGGAGAATATATTGAAATAAGTTCAGAAGGGGCAACCTGGATTGAATATCTATGGTTTGCGTGGGCTCATTATTTCCTTTCAGAAGCTGAAGGGCAAACAACAGCACCCAATATTTATTGGGGTCCTTTTTATTTATATTTTGACTGGATGGATGATCCTTCAAGAACAGGCAAGCTTGGTTATGGTGAGTACCACCTGGATTGCCCCTTCCATCGAGCACATTGGGGCATAGATTTTCAGGGAACCCTTAAAATATATTTTGAGGTATTTATAGAATAGCTTTTTAACTTTTCTATTAGCAAGGGTAAGCAAAAGCAGAATTTGTGAAGCAAGATACTCTTGAGCCCCAAGGGGGTTCCGTTTGAATTTTGGTTTTAAAAGGTTCAATACATGGACTATATAGGAGTAGTTTTTGCAAAAAGCATACTAAAAAACCCTAATAAAACCAAAAGAAAAGGATCATTTTGTTGTTTAGCTTTAAGGGTTTTTACCGGAATTAATTAAGGAAATTTCAAGTTTAAGAACCCTTTAATGATCAAACTTTTCGGCTAAAATAAAATGACTTCACCCCTTTTTGTCGAACATAATGGTAAACACCCAATTACCAAAAGGAAAGGGGTGAAGTCACCATAAACAGAGGTAATTTGCCTGGGAATATTTTATCAGGGAAATTTTTACCAGGGTAAAAAATTTTTGAGTTAAAACTCAAACTCTGGAAAGATTTTTGTTGTTTATGGATATGAAAAAGGTACTTAAGAAAAATTATTTTGGGTCCTTTTTAAAACTCCCTACCCTAATACCTTTTTGTTGACTTTGTGGACTTCAAGTGTATGCAGTTCATTTCTTTATGTTTATTAAAAACCAAAGAAAAGAAAAGGAAAAATTCGGCTCTTTTTAATTAGTTTTTTAAGGTATAAGGGGGAGAAGGGATAATTTTTTTTGTGTAGAAGTAGTATTTTCAAGCTGTTTTGGGCTGATGTTCTGGGAAAAAGACAATTTTGAGGGAAAAGAAATGATATATATTTTAATTCCGGCTTTAATATTATTTTTTTTGGGAGTTATTGAATCTTTTTTTCATTTTAGGAATCTGTCTAAGATACCTACTGTAATTCATGTGAACGGGACAAGAGGGAAATCAACCACAACCCGTTTAATTGCAGGTGGTCTTAGGGAATCAGGGCTAAAGGTGGTTGCAAAAACCACCGGTACTGCTCCAAGGTTAATATGGGAAGATGGTTCGGAAAAACCAATTAAAAGAAGAGGCAAGCCAAACATTATTGAGAATTTAAAGGTCGTTTCCTTTGCAGCTCGGAAAAAGGCCGATGTCCTTGTTATGGAATGCATGGCTTTGCATCCGGAGATGCAATGGATTTCTGAAAACAGGATGTTAAAATCGAATATAGGTGTAATTACTAATGTAGGAGAAGATCATTTAGAGGTTATGGGGCCTCTTCTTGAAGATGTAGCAAGAACTATGGCATTGATGGTGCCCCGAGGAGGGGCCTTAATTACTCCCAATGGAGATTTTAATGAAATTTTTTCCCAGAAAGCAAAGGGAAGAGAAACGAAAATTATTTTCTCAGATCCCAACTCAGTTTTAGAAAAAACTTTAAAGTTATTTCCATATATTTCTTTTAAGGAAAATATTGCAACCGCTCTGGAAGTTTGTGAATTGATGGGGGTAAAGAGAGAAGATGCCCTTAGTGGAATGATAAAAGCCAACCCGGATCCCGGAGTTTCTTTTTTAAAAAGGTTGGAAAGAAGTGGAACTGAGTTTTTTTTCATTAATGCTTTTGCGGCGAACGATAAAAAGTCCACCCTGTTAACCTGGGAAAAAGTCCAGAAGAATGTTTCAGGTAATAAAGTTATTGGTATTCTAAATAATAGGAATGATCGCCCTCTTAGAATTCATCAATTGGCTGATATTTTTAATGGGGATATTAAACTTGAAGAACTAATTCTTGTTGGAGAATGGGGTTTAAGCGAGAAAAGATTTATTAAAAAAGCATTTTCTGGAAAAATCCTGGACTTTAAAAAGCCGAAAAGAGTTGAAAAAATACTTGATTATTTTGTGGATAAGGAAGATAGGGTTTTTCTATTTGGTTTTGGAAATACCCGGGGGATGGGGGAACAATTCATAAAATTCTTTCAAGAAAATGGTGATGATACTAAGTGTTAATTGAAGCGGTGGGTTTGGGATTACTTGTAGGAATTTTATATTACACTATTGTTGGTCTTTTACCTGGAGGATTAATTGTTCCGGGATATATTGCCCTTTATTTGCACAGCCCACTTCGGATTTTTTCAACGTTTGCTTCTTCTCTTGTAACTTTTTATTTTGTCCGGTACTTCATTTACAATTTTGTAATTCTTTATGGAAGACGCAGGTTTTTGGCCATGGTTTTAGTGGGTTTTATGGTGAAATGGCTATCTGACCAACTTTTTATCTACCTTCCCATTTCGGATTATCTTCCGGGGACAGTTGAGGTTAGAGTAATTGGATATATAATAACTGGTTTAATGGCTAACTCTTTTGCGGAACAGGGAATAATGCCAACTGTTTATTCTGTTTTAATTGTTTCTGTCATTGTCCGCCTTCTCCTAATGTTATTTCTGTTTTAAATTGGAGGGAAAATTATTTGCAAAAATGGATTAGATCAAAAATCCCCACAGGAGCTTTACTAATTATAACCCTGATTGCAATATTGGGGTACCAAGTTGTTGATAACTTAAAAGCCAGTGTCCAAACACCCTGGTATTCGGAACAGGTTGAAGCGGCAGAGAACATGCTGGAAGCAATGGAAATTTTAAGGCAAACCCAAAGGGATAGGGGTATTCAGGTCCCCCGGGATTTGGATCCCAATCAAACGGGTTTAATTGGTAAAGAATTTACCGAATTAACCACAACCACAGGTTATATTGATGCAAAAAGAACGGCTACCAACCCTGACTTTGCAGCTTTAATGGTAAAATTTTTCCGAGAAGCGGGTCTGGAAAAAGGGGATTATGTTGGAATTGGAGGTTCAGGTTCCTTTCCCTCATTAATTCTCGCTTCTCTGAGTGCTGCAAAAGCTATGGAGTTAAAGCCAATTATTATATATTCTGTAGGAGCATCAATGTATGGAGCCAATATTCCAAATTGGACTTTTATTGAAATGCTTGTATCTTTAAACCAGGCAGGGGTTTTTCCGTACGAAATAGAAGCAGTTTCAATGGGAGGAGTTGAAGACAGGGCAAGAGGGTTTTTCCGGGAAAATCGAGAACTAATGGAAGAAATAATGGAAAATAGTGGGGCTGAGATAATTTACGAAGATCAACTTGTTGAAAGTATTCAAAAAAGAAAAGATATTTACCTGGAAGCAAGCAGGGGGGAAGGAATAAGTTGTTTTGTTAATATTGGAGGGGCAAGTGCAAATTATGGTGCAACTTCATTATCATTAAATCTTTCTCCAGGCTTGATTATGGAATTTCCATTTTTCAGTGATAATCCCGAACGGGGGTTGATTTTTGAGTATGGGGAACGGGGCCTACCCGTGATTCATTTATTAAATATTCGATTAATTGCAAGCCAAAATGGAATTCCAATAGATCCTGTTCCATTCCCTTCCCCTGGAACAAGCGGCGTATATTTTGAAGAAAAACACCCCAGGGCTTTAATAATTGTTTTTCTGACAGTATTATTTTTACTGATAATTATTTCTCCCCGATTTTTTCAAAAAAAGATGAAGAAGTCATTAAAGGATTAAGGTTAAAAAAAGGGAAGCGTTTCATGTAGAGAAAGAAAAAAAGGAAAAGTAAAATAAAAAATCAGGTTTTTGAATTTTCCGAAAACTAGTGAAGGGGGTGGCATGGTTGTTGAAAATTTTTTTGTTGGTCTTATTTTTGACTTTACCTGTTATAGGTGTTTCTGCAGAAACAGAAAATAACTTGCATTTTCATGAACCCATTTTAATAACTTCTGCGGGGCAAAGCCTGGATCCCTTTTTGGTAAAAGCTGCATTTGATCAATTAGGAATAATGACTGAACTGAATACCCTTGCGGAAAAGGAAGATTTAACCCAATTTGAACAGGTTGTCTTTGTAGGGGGTTATAGTCACAAAGGGATTTCCTCTGCAAACCTTTCCTTTAACGACGAAATTCAGAGAATAAATGGATTAGTTAATAAAGCCCAGGAAAATTCAATTCCAGTTGTCTTCTTTTACCTGGGGACTTTTTTCCTGGGGGACCAGAGAGAGAAAGAGCTTATTCAACTGATTGTTCCATATTCCGGTTATGTTATTTTATATTCTGGTTGTAAGGGGCCAATTGATTATATATATGAAACGGCAGAGGAAAATGATATACCGGTATTTCTTGTTGAAAGTGTAAATGAATTATCGAAGGAAATTTCAGGGTTTATTTCCCAATAAGAAGACCTTTTTTGGGTTTTTGAGTTTCAAAAAGGAATAATTTGGGCGGGAGTGGAGAAGTTTGGCTTTAAAGAATTCTTCCTTTTATAGGAGCTTGGAAAAAATTTTTGTTTTGGAAGATTTTAATGAAAATAAAACTAATAACAACCAAAAAATATTGTTTGGGATAGGTTTTATCCTTTTTAGTCTCATTCTGCCGAGGGCAATTCAACCCCAGATAAGTTTTTTGCTTGAGGATTTGAGAGAAAGCGTATTAACTGGGGATACAGGGCTACTTCTTTTGGCTGCAACCAAACTTGTTTTTTTTAATACTTTGCGCCATTCACCAGTAATTACCGGGGCTTTTTTAATTGGCCAGGGGGTTTCTTCAAAAGTAAAATATAATAGATTAATTTTTATCCTTTCCCTATTTATCATTCCGGTTACCTTTAGGGCAATTAGTGCAATCTATAATATTCAGTTCCTTTTTACCGGATCAATTTATGTAACTGTTTCGGTAATTTTGGTTCTTTTTTTTATTACCCAAAAGATTCCAAGAACCCTAATTAAATTGGTTATTATTAATCTATTTTTGTTTGGATTTGACTGGCTGGAGATTGTTCCCTTACTTGCCAGGTTTGGTTATAGTGGTGGAGAGATTGCAGAATCGATTAGAATGGTTTCTGGTTTTATCGGTGCTGATTATATTCTGAATTATGTTGGCTTGACTGTATCCTTAATGATAATTATTAATGCATTTATCTTAACTAAGGTGGTAATGGATCATTATAAAAAAATGTTCCTTATGGAAAGACTTAGGAAAGCAGAATTACAGGCCCTAAGATCCCGTTATTTTCAGGAAGTAAAACATCTGGTGCATGATCTAAAAACTCCCCTTTTTACTATCCAGGGTTTATCAGGTGCTATTGATATGATGGTGGAAAACCCAAAGGTTGCAAATTTTACTGAGAAAATTTCAGATTCGGTGGAAAGGATATCATCAATGATTTCAGAGGTTCTTCATGAAAAAAAACTTTCGGTGATCAAGGTCAAGGAAATAACGGACTTTTTAAAAACATATTTATCTCTTGAAGAGCAACAGGAAAAGGTAAAAATTGATTTAATGACTGATGAAAAAATTCTTGCAAATAAATATCTTTTATCCCGGGCTTTAATTAATCTTATTAATAATAGTTTACAGGCTATTGATCCCCAAAATGGGTTGATCCAAATAAATGCCTGTGAAGAAAATGGACAGGTGCTATTCCTGGTTAAAGATAATGGTAAGGGAATTCCTAAGGAACACCTGGAGAAAATTTGGGAGATAGGGTTTACCAGTGGTAAAAGCACCGGACTGGGCCTTAATTTTGTTAAAAAAGTGGTGGAAGATCATAAAGGTGAAATTACTATACAGAGTAAACCCAGAGAAGGAACAAAGGTAAAAATATTTTTGCCGAAGGTGGAATAAAGTATGAAAAAACTTCTAGCCGTTGATGATCATGAGGATATTTTATTTACAATTAAAGCCATTGGAGAACTCGCTGATCTATCAGTTGTTACCTGTAATAACAGTAAGGAAGCCTTAGAATTATTGAAAAAAGAAAAATTTGATCTGGTTATTGTTGATTACTATATGCCCGAAATGAACGGCCTTGAATTGGTAAAAAAAATCAGGGAAATATTGCCCAGTGTTCCTATCCTTGTTCTAACAGTGGATGAATCAATTGATATAGCCAGAAAATTCATGGATGCTGGTGCAACTGATTTTGCAACAAAACCAATTCGGACTCCAGACCTTGTCTCACGAATTAACCTGCATCTTGAACTTTCCAACCTCAAGGGAGATAATTTGCTTGAAGAAATAAAAAAACAAATACCAAAAGGTATGAGCCCTCAAACGTTAGGTTTGATTGTCAAATACCTCGAGGAAAACGAGGAATTTGAATCAAGTGAAACAATATCTTTAGGAACTGGCTTAGCTTATCAAACAGCTCACCGGTATTTAATGTTTTTAGAGGAAAAGGGATTTTTAGAAGCAAAATTGGATTATGGAAAAGTGGGAAGGCCAATAAAAAAATATGCTATAAAAAGTGAATTAGAAGAAAAAAATTAAAAACCAATCCTTAAATTTCCTTAATTGTTAAACCCCTCATTTTTCTGAGGGGTTTTTGTTTTTGATTAGGATGGGTTCCTTTTAAAAAAAATAGTAGAGAGAAATAAGAGAGAATATAGGAGAAAAAATTAATCTGATGAAAGGTTAAAGTGAAAAGAAATTAGAGAGGCAGAAACGGATTTTTTGGTTTTTGGATTCGTCAGCTTTTTGAGAAAGGGAGGTGGAAAAAAGGAGAGTTTGCTTTTGAAAGGTGACGGTTAAGCAGAAGAAATCGATTAGTTTCTAAGGGAGGATTTATTAATGCAAAAGCCAAAGATTTTAAGCCTTATGTTGGTTCTTATGTTGTGCTTTGCGCTGAGCTTTTCTCCAATTATTGCTTCAACCACAAGACCTGAAATAGTTGGAACCCAAGGCATGGTTACTTCGAACCATCCCCTGGCTTCAAAAGTTGGAATGGACATTCTTGATCAGGGTGGAAATGCTGTTGATGCTGCAGTAGCAGCAGTCGCTGCTATTGGTGTTGTTGAACCATACCTTTCTGGAGCTGGTGGAGACGGTTTTGCTTTTTATTATGATGCAGCAGCAGATGAACTCCATTACCTAAACTACAGTGCTCGAACTCCGGAAAACCTGACTTTGGAACACTTTAAAACCGATGATGGCGAATATTCTATTCCCTGGAGAGGACCATTAACAGCAATGATACCAGGGGCCTTCATGGGATGGCATGAGCTTTCGGAAAGATTCGCAACTAAGCCTTTTGCTGACTTATTGCAGCCTGCTATCAAATTAGCAGAAGAAGGTTTCCCTCTTACTGATATGGGTGCCAGCAATTTTAATACCTTCCTTTCCATGGCGATGGATTATGGGGAGTATGGTTTGGATGCCTGGTACGAGGGTATTCCTGAAGCGCCAAGAGTTGGGGATATTGTTCGGAATCCCAACCTTGCTGAAACCTATCGTCGTGTAGCCGAAGAAGGAATTGAAGTTTTCTACGGCGGTGAAATTGGCCAGCATATGGTTGATGTAATGCAGGAACTTGGCGGTGTATGGGAAATAGAAGATCTGGAAAACTTCTATGTAGAGTGGGATAAGCCTGCACCTATCGAGTTTAGTTATAGGGACTATGACTTTTACACTGTTCCTTATAATAGTAGCGGTGGTGTAGCTACTGCTCAAATTCTTAATATGATGGAAGCATATGACCTTGCCAGCATGGGTGTTAACAGCGCTGGATATCTGCACCTTTTAATTGAAGCTGTAAAGCTTGCAGCGGCAGACCGTGCAGAGTGGGCCTGCGACCCTGACCTTGTTGATGTTCCTTTTGAAGAACTGGTGTCAAAAGAATATGCTGCCCAACGCAGGGCAGAAATTAATCCTTATGTAGCATCCGATGGATACCAGGCTGGAATGGAAAGACCTGGAGGAACCTCAACTCTTTCTGTTGTTGATAAAGATGGAAACATGGTCACAATGGTCTTTACCCTTGGAGCAGGCTGGGGAAGTGGAGTTACTGCAGGTGATACAGGAATAGTATTAAACGATGCCTGCGCCTGGTTGGAAACTGATCCTGATAGTCCTGCTGTAGTTCAAGGTGGAGTCCGGACCCGCTGGAACATGCATATGGTTCTGGGTATGCACCAGGCAACCGGAGAAAGATTTGTCATGAGTACTCCGGGTGGAACCAGTATCTGGCAGACCATTCCTCAGGTAATTACCAAAATGGTTGATTTTGACATGGGAATGCAGGAAGCAATTGAATCACCCCGTTTCCGCTGGTCCTTATCCGGAGTTGCAACCAGTATAGAGGATCGTGTTTCTCCGGAAGTAATCAGTCAACTGGAAGCATTTGGCCATGATATTAGTCTATATGGCTCATATACTATGTCTGTTGGTGGTGTAGCTGGTGTAACTTATAACCCACAAACTGGAGTTATGACCGGTGCTGCTGACCCCAGGAGAGATGGGTACGCAATAGGATTTTAGAGAGAATAAAGGTAAAATAAATAGAAGTCCTGCTTGGGGATTTCCCCAAGCAGGACTATTAAACTAATTAAAATAAAGGGTTCCTGAATTTTGCTAATAATCCTTTCTAAAAGAAGGAAGGTTAATAATATAAATTAAAGGGGAAAAAATAAAAACTCAAGGGGGTAAAAGAATGTCATTTAAAAAGCAAATTTTGATGTTTTTGGTTTTTGCCTTAGTTTTAGGATTTGGTTCTTTGGTGCAGGCGGAAGAGGTTGATGTTCCTTCGGG
Organism: Halobacteroidaceae bacterium; assembly: GCA_003550445.1. Classification (GTDB taxonomy): domain Bacteria; phylum Bacillota; class Halanaerobiia; order B1SED10-174; family B1SED10-174; genus T1SED10-26. Next base: position 3,516 of record PUKG01000248.1, on the reverse strand, counting down.
GAAACTTCCAATTTTGGTCACCTCTGCAGGGCAGAGTCCTGACGACAACATGGTTCGGGTCCTGGCAACTCGCCTGGGGTTGGAAGTGAAACACGATCCTCTGATTACAGTTGATGAATTAGGCGATGTTAAAACAGTTTTGTTTGCCATTGGCGGAAGTGCGAAAGGTCTTGGTGAAGCAGGAATTGACATTCGTGAGGAAGAAGCACGAATTGCCGGGATTTTGGATAAAATGGATGAACTAAAAGAAGAATACCCGGGTGAATATCTTACTGTTGGCTTTCATATAGGTGGGGAAGGAAGGCGGGGAGATTTATCCCAGGCCTCTATTGATGCAACGGCTCCAAGAGTTGACCTGTTAGTTGTGTGGGAAGAGGGAAATCAGGACGGAATGTTCACCAAGATTGCTGAAGAAAACGATATTCCCTTAATAATAATTGAATCGGTGAGAGATACAGAAAATATTTTAGCCAAGATTTTTGCTGAGTACCTCGAAGATTAAAAAAACCAATTGGAAAAATAAAAAAGGGTGTAAAAGGTAAAAAATGGGCCTCTGGTTTGTCCCCATGAGGCCCATTATTACGATAATTTCCTACTGAGGAGTGAAGTCCTATGTCTCAGGAAATGTTTTCTTTTCTTGTGTTTTTGGCAATGCTGATAGGGTTTTTTGTAGCATCCTTTCCTTTGAAAATGCCTGCAGCCCTCGCTCTCTTTGTTACCGGGATAGTCGGTTCAATTGCAGGGGGCCTGGGCTTATCAACCTGGCATATTTTTGAAGGAATGTTCGGGTTTTTTGAAATTACTGCCATTGTATTGACCGCTTCTATCTTCATTTCCTTCCAGCGGGAATCAATGGGCCTTAATGTTTTGGTTCGAGACCTGATAAGATTATTTTATAAAGTCCCCCCAATATTATTGATAGTTTTAATGTTTGTTGTTATTTTGCCTGGAGCCCTGGCTGGATCCGGAACAGCAGCAGTAATGGCTGTTGGAGGTTTGGTCGGAACTGTCCTCACCTATATTGGGCTTTCCAAAGTAACCGTTGCTGCTTTTGTTGGTATGGGTGGGATCCTTGCCTTGATTGCTCCACCAATTAATTTGCCAGCAATGATTATTTCTTCTGGGCTTAATATGCCTTATGCTGGATTTTTCGGCCCCTTAATGATCTGGACACTTTTTTTGGGGGTTAGCTTACCGTTAATCTATGGTTTAAAAGAGGTAGATAAAAAGATCGATTCCCAGGAAATACTGGGGAAAATTCCGGGAGGCGAATTCTATTTAGGTCGCCTGGGGGCTTATCTCCCCCTATTGGTTGTTATTGGGCTGATGGTAATGCAAAGAGCTTTTCCCCAAGCTCTTGATCCGGGGATCCCCTTAATTTTTATTGTCGGTGCAATTCTTGCTTATTTCCTGCCTAAAAAAAGGTTGAATTTCATCAAAATAACCAAAGAAACAATTGAAAAAACCGGGCCAGTTGCTGCTCTGTTTATTTCGGTCGGTGTAGTAGTCCAGGTTATGGTTGCTACAGGAGTTCGAGGTTGGATTGTAATAGAGTCTACGACTGCTCCGGCATTGTTTCTGTTTGTAGCTGTTCTCTTTTTAATTCCAATAATGGGCGGAGTAATGGGGACCTATGGAGTTGCATCTATTTTTGCTATCCCCTTTATGATGGCCTTGCTCAGGCTTGATTTGATTTATGCTATTGCTGGAATGAGCATGCTCTGTTGCCTGGCCTCTCTCACACCCCCAACTGCAATTGTGGGTAGAGCAGGTGTATTGGCTACAGGATATGATGGGACATATGGAAAAGTGCTGAGGATATCCACAATCCCCTGGATAGTGGTCGCAGCAGCCTCAATGGTGACCATCATTTTTGCCAACCAGTTAAGTGCCTGGTTTTAAGGAGGGATACGAGATATGATTTTAATCTATCAAATTATTTATGGTGTTCTTGCCTTATTTATGTTGTGGAGTGTTTACGATAAAGAGAATATATATGAAAAAATAGCAATGGCTGTCCTGGCAATCCCCTTTATTCTAAGGGTTTTCCTTATCAAATAAGGAGGTGAGAAAAAATGACTAAATTAAATGGTTCGAAAAATCTTATTTCAACAGGCGTGATTTTTGTTGTCCTCCTGGTTTTGGTTCTAGTTGCCAGGGCAGAATTTAGTAGACCATACGAGTTATGCGAAATAGTTGAAGGTCCAGGGGTTACAAGGACAGGGTACCTTTCTGATTATTTTGATAAGCTTGAAGGGACACCTGGTGATACAAAATTATATTTCCTTGAAGGAGAAGAGCCTGGTGGGACCCTACTGGTTTTTGGGGGGCTTCACCCTAATGAACCTGCAGGTTTACTTGCTGCTGTGGTTTTAATAGAGAATGCCCAGGTTGATGTTGGGAGAATTATTGTTATTCCTCACACAAATGCCAGCGCTTTCACCTACACCGAACCTTTGCAGGCAAGCCCGCCCTTTTTTGATATTGAAACTGAATGGGGGGCCAGAACCTTTCGCTATGGGAGTCGTTTAACCAGTCCCCTGCATCAATATCCCGATCCCCAGGCTTATGTACACCCTTCGGGAATGCTTTTATCAGGTGGAGAAGTCCGAAACCTGAACCGTGTATTCCCCGGGCGGGAAGATGGCTTGTTAACTGAACAAATTGCCTGGGGTTTAATGGAATTAATCTGGGCAGAGGATGTTGACATGGTCGTTGATGTCCACGAAGCCCGTCCAATTAATCCGGTTGTAAATTGTATTATGGCTCATCCGGATATAATGGATATTGCTTCTTTGGCAATTATGGACCTAGGAGCAGACTATGGGGTTCCCATCCGCCTGGAACCTTCTCCCGAAAGGTTGAGGGGTATTACCCACAGGGAAATTGGCGATCATAGCGATGCTCTTGCTGTAATCCTGGAAAGTCCCAATCCAGCAATGGATGCTCTAAGAGGTCCCACAAATGCTGACCTTGTGGTTTATGGACAGGATGATTTTTTCAGGAGAGCCTCTGAAGCTGGTTTAATCAGGGTTCCCTACTATGAAAGGGATCGAGAAGGCTTTCCAATTGACCGAAGGGTTGGGCGCCACACAACAACAATTATGGTCTTGGCACAGACTTATAATGATTTCCACTTTGACCGACCAATAGAATTCCACGGGGTTCCCACCAAGGAAGATATAATTGAGAATGGTCTGGGACATTATTTGCTAAGGCCTTAAAGGAAATTTGTTGAAGAAAGTGTTAATTTGGTAATTAGGGGGATCAAAATGGAAGGACTGGAAAAGAGAGTACAAAAAAGAAGTTTCCGAGAAAAAATTAAAAGCCCTGAACAAGCAGCTGATTTCATTAAAGATGGGATGACAGTAGCAACAAGTGGTTTTACCCCTGCAGGGTATCCCAAAGAAGTTCCTTTAGCTCTGGCAAAAAAAGCCGAAAAAGAACCTCTAAAAGTTAATCTCTTTACCGGTGCTTCTGTGGGAGAAGAACTTGATGGGGCTTTAAGTAGGGTTT
>PUKG01000061.1 GCA_003550445.1 Halobacteroidaceae bacterium | reverse complement strand
GTTATCCTATTGATTAATCAGTTCCGCTGTGGTATACTACCTAATGGTTAATAACACATGATCCGCAACTCCAGGGGCGGTGCCCAAAAGGGTTCCCTAGGATGGGGATGACCGGATCAGAGGAAAAACCGAGAGGAGGAAATTTTTAATGGCAGTGGTAACAATGAAACAGCTGCTGGAATCAGGTGTCCATTTTGGACATCAAACACGGCGGTGGAATCCCAAAATGAAACCCTATATTTTCACCGAACGTAACGGGATTTACATCGTTGATCTGCAGCAAACAGTAAAGATGGTGGAGGTTGCTCACAATTTTGTTCGAGACCTGGTAGCAGAAGGAAAAGAGGTCCTTTTTGTTGGGACTAAAAAGCAGGCTCAGGAAACTGTGAAGAAAGAAGCGGAAAGGTGTGGCATGCCCTTTGTTAACCAACGTTGGCTTGGAGGGATGCTAACAAATTTCCAAACCATTAATCGGCGGGTAAAAAGGCTTGAAGAACTGGAAAAGATGGAGGAGGACGGAATGTTTGAGGTCCTTCCCAAAAAAGAAGTCATCCAGTTGCAGAAGGAAAAAGAAAGATTAAACCGGTTCCTCGGTGGCATCCGGCACATGAAGAGGCTTCCCGGGGCGGTATATGTGGTAGACCCTCGGAAAGAAAGCATTGCAGTTGCTGAAGCCAATAAACTGGGAATTCCCGTAGTTGCCATAGTAGATACAAACTGTGACCCGGATGTAATTGACTATATTATTCCGGGAAATGATGATGCCATCAGGGCGGTTAAACTAATAACTGGAGTAATGGCAGAAGCTGTTCTTGAGGGGAATCAGGGGCAGGTAATGGAGATTACCGATGAAGCAAATGAAACTGAAACCCAAACCGAGCCTGAACCTGAAACTGAAGAAAAACCAGAAAAAGTTGTAGAAGAAAGCGAAAAAAGTCTCGAGGATTTAAAAGAAGAATCCTCCGAAGAAGAAGATAAAAAGCCCGAATAAAGGAGGGGAAAACGTGTCTATTAGCATGGAAAAGGTTAAAACTCTTCGCCAAAAAACCGGTGCTGGGGTTATGGATTGCAAAAAAGCCCTGCAGGAAACAGGTGGCGATATTGATAAGGCAGTTGAATACCTCCGGGAAAAAGGGATTGCCGCAGCAACCAAAAAAGCAGGAAGGACAGCTGCTGAAGGAATTGTTGGATCCTATATCCACATGGGTGGCAAAATTGGTGTCCTGATTGAGGTTAATTGTGAAACTGATTTTGTTGCCAAAACCGACCAGTTTAAGAGCCTGGTTCATAACCTGGCGATGCAAGTTGCAGCAAGCCAACCGGACTTTGTTTCCCGGGATGATGTTCCTGAGGAGGAAGTGGAAAAAGAAAGAAAAATTCTCCGCCAGCAGGCCCTGGCAGAAAACAAGCCCGAACACGTTGTTGACAAAATGGTTGAAGGCCGGTTAGAGAAATTTTTCGAAGAAAAATGCCTAATGGAGCAGCCCTATATTAAAGATAATGATCAAACCGTAAAGGATTTGATAATGGAAGGCATTGCTCAACTTGGTGAAAACATTGTGGTTAATCGCTTCGCCCGCTTTGCAGTGGGGGAAGAAGAATAGTTTATTAAAAGAGAGCACCTCCGGTGTTCTCTTTTTTGTGCAGGATTTTCCAGACAAAGGGCGAAAAAATTTTAAATGGGGGGCCTTGTATGTCCAAACCGGTCTTTTCAAGGGTAATTTTAAAGCTCAGTGGTGAGGCACTGGCCGGAAATCAGCAATATGGGATTGATGCCCGGTATATCGGTAAAATTGCCCAGGAAATAAGGAAAGTTGTCCAGGAAACAGGCGTTGAAATTGCAATAGTAGTTGGTGGGGGGAATATTTTCCGGGGTTTAGCTGGAAGTGCTGAAGGAATGGACCGAAGTACTGCCGATTATATGGGGATGCTGGCGACGGTAATCAATGGGCTAGCACTCCAGGATTCTTTAGAGCATGAAGGTTTGCAAACCCGTTTGCAAACGGCTGTTGAAATGAGGCAGATTGCAGAACCATATATTCGCCGGAGAGCCATCCGCCACTTAGAAAAGGGACGAATAGTAATTTTCTCCGGTGGAACGGGTAATCCGTTTTTTTCTACAGATACAACCGCAGCCCTGAGAGCAGCTGAAATTGGAGCCGACGCTATCTTAATGGCAAAAAAAGTTGATGGAGTTTATGATTCTGACCCGGTTGAAAACCCGGAAGCCCAGAAGTTTAATGAACTAAAGTACATGGATGTAATTAAAAATTCCCTTCGGGTTATGGATTCCACTGCAGTATCATTGTGTATGGATAACAAGATACCACTGGTAGTGTTTGGTCTTTCAGATTTAGGTAATATTCGAAAGGCAGTAATGGGAGAAAAAATTGGAACTTCAGTTTCTTAAAAGGAGGGCTTGGACTTGTTTGATGAGGTGGTAAAAGAATCTGAAAACCGAATGGAGAAAGTTATCGAAAGAACGAAAAAAGAATTTTCTATGGTTCGTACCGGCCGAGCAACCCCTTCTATTCTGGAGGGAATAAAAGCTGATTACTATGGCACTCCAACCCCAATTAATCAGATGGCCAAGATTTCTGTCCCTGAATCCCGACAACTGGTTATTCAACCCTGGGATAAAAATGCCATTAAACCAATTGAAAAAGCAATTTTAAAATCCGATCTTGGCTTAAACCCAAATGTTGATGGTGATGTTATCCGTTTGATTATTCCCCAGCTTACAGAAGAAAGGCGAAAAGAACTTGTTAAGGTTGTAAGAAATAAAGCCGAAGAACAGAGGGTTGCTGTCCGTAATATTCGCAGGGATGCAAATGAAGACTTAAAAGAAATGGAAAATAATGGCGATATCTCTGAAGATAATTACCATAGAGGACTGGAAAATGTTCAGGAATTAACCAATAGTTACATTGAAATGATTGACGAGTTGTTGGAAGAAAAAGAAGCAGAAATAATGGAGGTCTAAATGACAGGGCTTTTAGGTTTAACTTACCAGGAAGCCTT
>PUKG01000237.1 GCA_003550445.1 Halobacteroidaceae bacterium | reverse complement strand
GCCCAACGATTTGGCTTCTCGGAAAGCTGCATTCCAATCAAAACCCCATCCTGGTTGTAGTAGTAATCGAATGAAAAGTCACGAGCTGTTTCCCGTATTCCCAGCAACCTCTGACCCTGAGAAGTAATCCCATTGAAGAAAACCATCACCTGGACCCCTGTTACCGGATCATAATCAATTATCTGTCCCTCGGTAAGAATAGACAGGGCAACGGGGGGGATAAAGGTGCCTCCGATTTGGGCGACTCCGCAAACAACTTTAACCTCTGAAGGAAATGCTTCACTCCCCTGAGTAATGGTAACCCGTTTTTGGCTCAGCCAACGGGAACTAATTGTTTCTGTTTGATAAAACTGCTGCTTAGCCACCCGAATAAATGTTATGCTGGAAGTATAATAACCATCATACTGAAGCATTGAAGTATTATGGCTTACTGGTGAGAGAAGACCATGAGACCAAGGGATGTCAAGCTGTCTCACATCCACCAGGTAACCCTGAATGATTTGGGTTACCTGTGAAGGTGTCCCATGGATGGTTACCCCTGATCCAGCACTAACACCAGAAAAACCCAAATGGAGAATAATTCCGGTTTCAACATCATAAACCTGAACATATAGGGAATTTTCTGTTTCTACCTGGAAGCGAATAGCATTGAAGGTAATACCCCCCAGTGTGTAGGGGGCTCGAATAATCTTTAAGCCAGGAATGATCCCCTCTTGTATAGTAGCCAAAAAACCCGGATGAACCCAAAGCTCATTAACGAAACCTACAGACCCGGTCCTTGCTGGCACGAGTTGGGGCGGGAGAATAGTTTCTCCTATAATTAAGTGTGATCTTTTGCTTAGAACAACCTCACCCTGGTCCATTGCAACCACATCAGTAACATACAGTCCCTGCCCCGATGTACCGGCATGTTCTTCTTGTCTCCACCTATTCCCATCTCCATCAACAAAATTCCCCTCGCCATCAAAATATCTATATTTGTCATGGGGAATAGAACCTGAAATAGTGTAATAGGTTAAACGGGTTCCTTCGTTTAGCCATGATGGAGGGGGGTAATTTTCAGCTTCGGCGAAAAGGGTTGTTAAAAAACCGAAAGCTCCAACAATACCTCCTGAACTAAACATTAGGATAATAACACATAAAACAATAATATTTAACCCTTTTTTCCTTTTCATAGAAAACTCTCCTTTAAATAATACTCCAATGAGAAAAAGTAGAGTTCAATTAAAAAGTAGGCTGGTTTTTAGTGGGCTATTTTTTAAATTTTTCGAATATTGGGAATAATAACTTCTATGAATAATTTAAAAATCCTTTCTCCCCCACCCTCACGCTTCATATAACCTGTCTAAAAAAAACAAATCAACCCGCGCTAAAGGGTTGACCAACAATTTTGCTTTAAAAAATTCTTTAAGCCCCAATCGGCCTATCCTTATGTTCAATTAAAGTTCTTTTCGGTTTAAATTGGAATAAGCTTGAAACTCCTTTAAAAAATCAAAAAACCAATACGCTTAGGCTTTCCCCCGGGGCCAGCACTCCCAAACGTAAAAAACTCTATATCTTTTCCTGGATATCTATGTATTTTTACCCTGCCACTCTCTGTAAAAATATCTTGCCAAAACCAATCTTGACAATGGGGCGGACCGTTTTACGCTTACCCTTTTTCATCTTCAAATATATTTTTCAAAAATTTATTTCTTATATTTCTGTAAATATAAAAATCTGAATCGATAGAAATTATTTCATCAATTTCTTTAATTTCAGAAATAATTATTAATGTTGCATCCGCAAAATCCATTGGTACATCAGAATATTCTTCTGATAGTTCAATTATCCTGGATAAATGTTTTTGGGACAACTGAACAACCTCCAACCCACCCAGGTTAATCCACTTCAAAAAATCAATTTGAACATTAACACTAAAGTCTAGCATGTGCAATATTTCTGTTATTACCGCCCAAGAAGTATACAAATTACCTTTATATGATTTTATAAATTTTTTGACAGATTTATGGTATTTATCATCTTTATCAAATAGTGCAATTAACGACCCCGCATCAATTAGACTTTTTTTCATTTATTTTTCTTCCCACCTCTTGTTTGTAACGGGTAGACAAATCTCCTTCTCCACTACCATACTTACCAAAAAATTCTTTACCCAGATCATATGGGTAAGCTTTTTTTTCATTTTCAATAATATATTTTTCTAAAGCTTCTTTTACTATATCTGATTTAGTTTTGTTCCCTTGTTTGGCCAAATAATTTATCTTCTCTTCTAGTTCTTTTGGTAATCTCACACTCAACATATTTACACCTCCTGTAATACAAATTGTATTACAAAGAGGGGTTTTTTGTCAATTTTTTTTGGGGTGCAAAAGGTAGTGTTGAATAGCAATTTTTTCGGGCTGGCAGAAAGGTGTTAAGAGCAAAATAAATTTCTTTACCTTCAACTTGTTAAAGGAAACCAAAATCCCCCCCCTTTCTTGCTTCCCCAGGGGTTTCATCCCCTAATTTACTCAAATAAATCCCTGCAGCCCCTATTGGCCAAATCTTATGTTCAAAATAAGTTTTTTTCAGTTTTTATTCCAATAAGCTTGATTCTACCTTTTAAAAATCAAAAAGGACAAAATTTGTTATTCAGCCGGGGACCTACGCTCCCCGGCCATAATAAAACTCTCTAGTTAATACAGGATGCCTATGTATTTTTACACTGCCACTCTCTGTAAAAATATCTTGCCAAAACCACCCGGCTCTGCTCAAAATTATTCACCCCCGATAAATTAAGTAAAAAAAATTATACTTAGAAAGACTCTTTGGTTTCTAAGTTTAATTTTTATAGTTTTTTTATACTTAGAATCAAAAGACAGGTCAATACATTAAATCCAATTCTTATCTGAGAATTAATTTTTCTTAAATTTGAGTTTGGCGAAAAATAAAAGGCCCGGGAAAGAAGTAATGCCTCCCGGGCTTTAAATATACTTTGCAAAAACAAAACTTTTAGGTGTCTCCTATGCTCGCTCTTGCTTTTTTT
>PUKG01000312.1 GCA_003550445.1 Halobacteroidaceae bacterium | reverse complement strand
GCAGCTTTCATCCGGGCAATATGGCCGTGATGGTCGGCCCCAAGGACATCTATTATAAGGTCATAACCCCTTTTTAACTTGTCAAAGTGATAGGCAATATCTGCAGCAAAATAAGTATAGGTCCCATCGGATTTTATTACAACCCGGTCCTTTTCATCTCCAAACTGAGAGCTCGCAAACCAGGTTGCACCATCTTCTTCATATAAGAATTTTCGCCGGCGCAAAAGGGCTAAAGCTTTTTCAACCATTTTGTTCTCGTAGAGGGAACGCTCGCTGAACCAGCGGTCAAAGGTAATCCCCATTGTCTTCAGATCTTCCTTTATCCCCCCCAAAAGCTGCTGGTAACCAAATTCCCGGCAAAGGGCCTCCCTTTCTCTTGCAGGGTGAAGGTCCAGCCCATCCCCGTATTTTTCCAGGATTTTTTGGGCAAGATCCCTGATATATTCTCCCTGGTAACCGTCTGCAGGAAACTCGACTTCTTCTCCCTGTTGTTCCTGCAGACGCAAATAAATTGATTTCCCAAGTAATTCCATTTGATTTCCCGCGTTATTAATATAAAATTCCTTCTCCACTTCACAGCCGCAAAATTCCAGGATGTTACCCAGGACATCCCCAACAACCGCCCCCCTGCTGTGTCCTACGTGCAGGGGCCCGGTGGGATTGGCGCTGACAAATTCAACCTGGACTTTTTTCCCCTGCCCTTTGTAGATACTTCCGTAACTTTCTTTTTCCTGGCCAATAACAGGGAGGACCTCCCTGAGCCAGTTTTTTTTCAGGTAAATATTAATAAAACCGGGCCCCGCAATTTCCAGTTTTTCGATCCTCGCTTCCTTTATGTCTCCTTCCGACAGATTATCAATAATCTGTTGAGCTATCTCCCGGGGAGATTCTTTTAACTCTTTTGCTATAGCCATTGCAATATTACAGGCAAAATCCCCATGTTCTCGATGCTTTGGTTCTTCCAGTGTCACCCTCCCAAGGATTTTCTCTAGATCAATTTCCTCGGGTTCATTTTCTTTTTTTTCCAGAACAGGGAATAGACCATTTTGAATTGCTTTTATCAGCCTTTCCCTGGTTTCATGCAAAAAGGACATCCCAGACAACCTCCTCTGCCATTCCACAATACTTTTGGGGTTAATTATATATTTTTTCCCGTCTTATGTAAAGGTTAAAAAGTCCACTCGCGCCTCAGGACAAATCCCTCCGAAAGCCCTATTCTCCATTTTCCAGCTTTCTCTTCTTGTTCGTGGAAATGCCTAACCTGCCGCGCTATCCCCCAGCCGATCAAAGACCCTGCAAAAACATCTGAAGGCCAGTGGTGGTTATCGTGGACACGGGAAAAAGCAGCAATTGTGGCCAGGGAATAGGCCAGATAAGGAACCCATGGATATTCATCCCTGTAAACTCCGGCAAAAGAAGTGGCTATGGAAAAAGCCGTTGCACTATGGCCGGAAGGGAATGACAGGTTCTGGGTAGAAAATCCCGAACCTTCCCATTGATAAGGGCCTTCTCCAGAACTCGGTCGATGACGGTGGGTTATCTGTTTTCCCAGGGTTACAACCAACCCAGAAATCACAAAACTATCCCAGGCTTCTATGGTTGCCTGTTTTAACAGAGGGTAATCTGCCTCCCTGGCAAGAAGGTAACCACCGATTAAACCTGGAATTGCTACGGTTCCACTTCCCAGGGGACCGACATATTTGGTGATTTTTTCTGAAGCAGGGGTTTTATTATTTTGAACCACCTCAAACAAATCCCCGTCCACCGAAAGTAGGGAAATGGTCCCAATTATTCCAAACCCAATTGCCTTCCACTCCTTTTCTCCCGGTCCACCCAACCCTAAGATACCCTGGAAAGTATCTATGGGAAACAGATTAAGGGCTTCAACATTTGCAGGAGAAAATAAAAGAAAAATTAATATTAAAATAATAACCATGGGTTTCTGCACGAATTTTTGCCCCTTCCGAAATTTTTAATACCAGGTAAGTTTGAAAAAGGTCTTTTCAACCCTTTTCCCGAAACAAAAAAGTTCATCTTTCCAAAAACCTGCAAAAGGACGTGCTGATTATGGCAAAAATAGTTGTTTCCTTTATCTTAATTTTAGCCATTGCAGGCTTATCTCCTGCACAGGCCTCTTCCTCTCTCCAGGATATTCTATCTGAAGACTTAAAACAATTAACCCAGGCCCCAGTTAATTTTTTTCGCCTTGCCCGTTCTCCTGTAAGCTGGGAAGGAGCTGAGTGGAAAACTGCCGGAGCCCTTGCGGGTACAACCCTTGCCCTAATGCTTTTTGACGGAAGCACCCAGGATTTTTTCCAGGCAAACCGGTCAGGTGTTACTGAAAATGTTTCCCGCCTTGTTAAGCCCCTTGGCGAGGGTTCCACCACGCTCCCATTTCTTGGAGGTCTATACATTTACGGGCTTTTAGACAATAATGAAAAAGCCCGCCAGACAGCCCTTATTGCTACAGAAAGCTTTTTTGTTGCCGGCCTTTTTTCCGAGATTGTAAAATTTACTTTCCAGCGGCACCGTCCCAGCAGCGGTAGTTCCCCCTTTTCCTTCGATGGGCCGGGGTTGCCCCGGAAACATCAATCCTTCTCCTCGGGACATGCCTGTGTCGCTTTTGCCGTGGCAACGGTTATTGCGGAACAATATTCGAATTACCCATTTATTCGGGGAACAGCTTATACCCTGGCAACTCTTACTGCATTATCCAGGGTTCATGACAATGACCACTGGGTTTCAGATGCTTTTTTCGGATCTGCCCTGGGGTACTTTACCTCAAGGAGCATAATGAAGCTCCATCAAGGGGAAGAAAATGATAATCTCCGTTTGACAATTAGCCCCAAAAATATTAAAATTTCTATCAGCCTTTTATCCTTTTAATCAAATTTTGGGATTAAAAAAAATATTTTAATTAAGGAAATTTCATAATTCGATTTTCTTAGCTAAGAAAAAAGAAATCAGTTGATTATCAGCACCTACAACAAGATTTTTAGGTCCCCTTAGAAGTAGTTGCTATTTAATTTTTG
>PUKG01000163.1 GCA_003550445.1 Halobacteroidaceae bacterium | reverse complement strand
TTAAGGGAATATTCGAAGGTTGAACCGGAAAAGGTGGAAAAATTTATTTTAAAAAGTAATCTTTCCCCTCTGAGTGAAAGAGAGGGATTTAAAGTATTGAGAAAAAAGACTGATGTTCAAAAAAATTAATGAGGTTCAGCATAGGGAGTGATGTTTTGGATAAAAAAGATTTTACCGAGATTAATAGAAAATCCTGGAATGAAGCCTGCTTAAAACATAGAAATGCCCGGCTGAGAATGGGGGATCCTATTTTACAAGAAGGTTATCTGGACCTGGATGAAAACTTAATTAAATATTTACGGGAAAATGTAGAACTCAAAGGGGCAAGGGTGGTTGGTCTTTGCTGCAATGACGGGAGGGAAATTATTTCTCTCAAAAGAATGGGAGCGGAGGAATGCGTTGGTTTTGATATTTCCGATGAAGCAATTACCTCCGCCCAGGACCTGTCTGAAAAAACCGGTGTTCAATGTCAATTTATCCGGAGCGATGTTTATGATATTGATCCAGAAGGATTTGAACCCTTTGACCTGGCTTTTATTTCTGCTGGAGCAATTTGCTGGCTTCCCGACCTTGAAGGCTTTTTCCAGATTGTTTTTAATTTGTTAAAGCCAGGGGGAAAAGTTTTCCTTAATGAAATTCATCCATTTGCCTGGTTGTTGGAAGATTCTCCCCCAGAAACCCCATTACTGATTACAGGGTCTTATTTTAAAGAGGACCCCATAATTACCCATGGAGATTTGGATTATGTGGGTGGGGAAGATTACGAAGGACTTCCAAACTATTCCTTTGATCACACCCTTGGGGAAATTATCTCCTCAATTGCCAAAGCCGGAATAAAGGTGGAACTTTTTAAGGAATTTCCTCAGGATATATCAGCGGTTTTTTCTCACCTGGAAAAAATGGATATTAAACTTCCCCTGAGTTTCATCATTCTGGGAAAAAAGGTGTCATGAACCAAAAAGGAGAATAATAATCAATCTCGAAAATATAATTATATATCTTCTTACCTTTGCAGAGAAACAAAAGGTTTTAACTTAAAAAAAATTCCAAAACTGAAAACCGGGATCTATTTTCTTTAGTGCTTCGTAATCCCAAAAGGGACCGTTTTTAACTAAATTTTTTAGGGAGGACCTAACATTGCAGGATAAAATGGACAAGATAAATCGTGCCACAGTTATTCTTTTTGTTTTAGTTAGTTTACTTCTTTTGTTCCCCGACAATGGGAAAGCAGAAGAGACACCCCGTTTTTTGATTTTTCACCTTGATGCTGTTTCTGCAGAAGACTTTTTCCGGGAGTTGGACAGGGGGAGTATACCTAATATTGAAAGGGTCTTTGCAACAGAAGGCCACATTTTCAAAGCAATGGCTCTTTTCCCCGGGGGAACAGAGGTTACCGTTCCCAGGATGAAAACAGGAGAAAGTATTGATGGAGAAGGACCCTCGGGGTGGGGTTATTTTGATTATGAAGCGGAAAGAATGGTAACCAAAATTGAGGTTGCCATGGAATATGCCCCCTACGTTTCCCGCCGAGCCAGGGGGAACTTTACGAATGTTTTGCCTCTTGTGGATAGAACGGCAATTTTTGATATCATGAATATTCCGTTTCTTTTAGAAAGGTACAATGTGGTTGAATTTTTTTGGTTCAGCACCGATTTTTACGGCCATTATTTTGGTGCAGAAAACCATCTGGCAAGCATAAAACGTTTCGACAGACTATTCGGCAGGGTAATTGATCGAATAGATCTAGATGAAATTAACGTAATTCTATATGTTGATCACGGAATGACCTTTGGGGAGTCAGAGACCCTTCATTATTCCGAAATTGTTGAAGAAATTACCGGGGACAATCTACTGGGGGAAAGATATCCAAACATATACCTTAAAAACGAAGAGGGAAAAGCGGAAATTGCCCGTGAGCTTGCTTCAAGACAGGGAATTGACCTTGCTTTTATTAGAGAGGAACCTGGTAAGGTAAGGGGTTTTCATAGCAGAGGGGAAGTAATTTTTTCCGAAAAAAATGGAAAAATCAGCTATGAATATATTGGGGAGGATATTTTTTCTTATTATCAAAAAAACTATTCCGGGGAATATCTTAACGCGGATGAATGGCTTAAGAAAACAATTTCTGCAGAGTATCCCGCTGTCCCCCCATTAATTTACCCATATTTTGACAACCCCCGAACAGGTGAGATAGTAACCATAATTAACCATCCATATATTTTTGCCAACCCATTGCTTTTTAAATTACCCGTTGATTGGATTGAAGAAAGAATTGGGTTTTCCCTTGTAATGGGTAAGGGTAGTCATGCTGGACTGCGACATACAGACCTTTTGGTTCCTGCAATGGTAAGGGGGCCGCAACTGGAGCACCTTTACGAAAAAGAAGCCATGTGGCTCCACGAAATTTTTCCATCAATTCCGGAACTTGATTTTTCCGCATACGAGCCCAAAAGGGAGGAACACAAACTTAGTTTGTGGGCTGATTATAATTTGGGGGAAACCTTTTTTTCTGCATCCTTTTCCCCTTTTTACAGGTACAATATTGGGCTGCAAAAACAAAAAGGGTTTACTCTCGGGTGGGTGGAAAGGGATATGTTAAGTACCCATTCCCTGCGGATCTGGCTGGGAGGGGGATTTGCTTTTGGGGCAGATGATAATACCGAGTTGTTACTTTTGCCCACCCTTGAATTTAACGCGGGAAGGTTGGAATTTAAGTGGCAGTTTCCCATTACTCCTGCAGAAATACCCTCTAAAGGAGTTATCAGCTTAAGGGTATGGGAGGGTTTCCGGTTGCAGTGGCACGTTTCTGACGGGATTGGAATTAGCTATCAATTTTAGGCGGAGAAAATTTTTCCAACAATAATTTCACGATAATTTTTAAGTTTAAATTTTTATGCAAAAGATTTTCTCAAAAGAAGGTGGTTAATGTGGAAAGTATCATACTAATTGCTTTAATAGGTCTTTTCAGCGGCGTAATTGGAACTGGAGTTGGGGGACTAGGGGTAATTGGGATTAGAAAAATTAATCCTTCAAACTTAAGTGTTGTT
>PUKG01000152.1 GCA_003550445.1 Halobacteroidaceae bacterium | reverse complement strand
GAGTAGGCTGAACACCGGTAAGCCTGTAAGAAGGGCTGAAGCGGGTAAAGTGCAGGGGAGTGTGAGCCCCGAGGTTTTCCTTAATCCACCGGCACATTTCCCTGATTTCATCGGGGTTATCATTATATCCCGGAATTACCAGGTTAACAATTTCCAGCCAGACCCCTTCTTCTCTGATAATTTTCAGGGTTTCCAATACCGGCTCCAGGCTGGCCTGGGAAATTTCCCGGTAGAACTCTTCTGTAAAGGCTTTCAGGTCAACTGTTACAGCGTCAACATGGGGAAGAAGTTTTCGTAATGGTTCGGTATTCATTGAACCATTGGTGTGGAATATAAAACGGATACCTTCTTCCTGGGCTGCCCGTGCAGTATCATATATATACTCGTACAAAATTGTTGGTTCGTTATAGGTAAAGGAAATGGCGGGCATGCCCCTCTCCTTGGCTTCTCGAACCAGGTCTTCTGGCGAACGCTGGTAATATCTTCCCACCTCTTCAATTGTTAACTGGGACAGATGCCAGTTATGACAGTGCCGGCAGCGGAAATTACAGCTGGCAGTTCCAATACAGTAAATGCTTGATCCGGGATCAACGTGGAACATCGGCTCTTTTTCAATTGGATCCCTCTGGAGAGCAGAGGGCAGGCCGTATACCAGACTATATAGAACACCGTCTTTATTTTCCCTGGCCTGGCAGAAGCCCCTTTCCCCAGGAGCAATTACACAATTGCGAAAACAGATTCCGCAGCGGACCTTCCCATTTTCCAGGGTTTCATAAAAACGAGCTTCAGTTGCAAAACCATTTTGCATCACTTGTTCAGATCCAGTTTGGACGGGTCCCGTGCCCATTTCCCACCAGGTAACCATAAGAGCAATCACCACCATAGAAAAAACCAGAAAAATCTTTTTCCTCCCGGCCACTATAACCCCCTCCCCGAATGGTTATTTCACTTTTTTATTTCGTTACCCAGCCCCTCTTTCCCTTTTTCCGGTTAGAGTGGTAATAGAAGGGGAGTTTCTCCCGATTATTTTTTTCTTATCCCAATTGGTAAGGTTTTCTCCATCTCTATTTTTTTCATTCAATTAACCCTCCGGGGTATGTTGGAAGAACTATTTCCCTTCTTAATCCTTTTTGGTCTTTATCACCTTCTGGAGGGAGGCTTTGCAGACCAACCTTACCCAGGAAAGCGGAAGTTACCAAAACCAGGGCGTCAGTAATATCATCTCGTTTTAATTCTTTTCGAAGAAAATTTTCCATAAGAAAATCCAGTATATTAATTGCCTTGGGATAATACCTTGAAACAACATTGAACCTATCAATAAATCCTTTAAAGGTCTTTTTCTCGTTTTTGATTGCCTTTTTTTTGTTCAGGTACCAGAATAAAACTTCGGGGTGAGCTTCTCGAATATTTACACCTCTCCCCTTGCCTTGCAAATATATATCCAGTTCCTTTAAACGGGGAACAAGGCCCCAACTCTGGCGACTCAAACCCCTTCCCAGAATCTCTTTATTTATTTTTTGACCTTCCTGGTAACTTTCTGCTTCAAGCGTTTCCCGGGCGGGAACAGGAAAAACACTGCTTCCCTTTTTTCCAAGGATCTTTCTGGCAATACTATCACAGGCCCTGATTGGATTTTTCGAATCGGGAAATCCAATTGGCATATCAATTAAAACCAGGGAAGACCTGGCCATTTGATGATGTATATCCGTTAGGGAACGGATAATTCCAGCCTCCCATTCCTTGTTTTTACTAATATAAACCCAGCCTCCCGGGCAACCATCAATACCCATCCAGGTCATTTTTTCACCCCTTTTATATTATAACAAAAAATAAAAGGAGCGAAAAAACGCTCCTTTTACCCCTGACCTTTTCTTCATTTTTTACCTGGTTGTCCGAACTTTATTGGAAATTTCCTTGCTTTTTTCCCGCTGGAGGTACTGAGCAAGAAATTCAATGCTTGTATCCATTGTTTTTCCACTTCCTTTCTGCAAAGAAAAGTATGTAAATGATTTTGATTATCAGTTTCATTATACCCGTGTTACCATTCCCTGTCAATAATAAGGTAAGATATTTTCTAATATTTTTCATATAAAAAGCCTTTTATAGTTTGCTTTTCCCCTCTATTGCCTGATTAATATCAAATAAGTGGAAATTTCTGCAGGTTTTTTTCTTTCTTTATCCCGTTCCTGAAGGTAACTTGGGTAAAAGGGAGAAGAAAACATTATAAGTTTATGAAAGGGGCGAATGGCGTGCTGATTTCCTATTTGGTTTACATAATTCGGACCGGATTAGTCCTTTTGGCAAACCTGTTAAAAAAGGGGAGGCCGGCCCCGGATTACGTAATTTTTACTCTTCACGGCTCTTATCCGGATCTTAAAGACCCCCCCGAAGGGTTCTTGCAAAAACGAATGAAAGGAAGGATCAAAAGCCTGCAGGAACTGGAAAAAGAACTAAAAATTATTGGGGATAATCCCAGAGTTAAAGGGGTTATTTTCCACATTGGGGGACTGGCCATGCCCCTTTCCCGACTTCAGGCCCTGGGAGATATGATCAAAAAGCTCCAGGAAAAAAATAAACAAGTTTTTACCTGGGCAACCTCTTATAATTTTGGGTCTTATTACCTTGCCTCCTTTTCCAATAAGGTCTTATTGCAAAAAGGTGGGGTAGTTTACACCCTTGGCCTGGGAATCAGGCAGCTTTACATGAAAAGGGCCCTGGATTGGGCAGGAATAAAGTTTGACGTGGTCCAGATTACACCCTACAAATCAGCCCTGGAAAGGTTCATGCGGTCGGATATGTCTAAAGAAGTCAGGGAAATGATGACCTGGCTTGCTGATTCCCAGTATGAACAAATGGTTAGGGCAATATCTATGGGAAGAAAAATTGAGGATGAATACTTAGATCCTTTTATTGAAAACACTCCTTACAACGGCGAGGAAGCACTTGAAGCAAAAGCCGTAGACGGTATTGTAAACTCCGACGATCTCCCCGAATTTTTAGGCGAGAAAGGTAAACCTGCCCGACTTGCTTCCTGGGATGAATGTCGGAAGG
>PUKG01000140.1 GCA_003550445.1 Halobacteroidaceae bacterium | reverse complement strand
GAGTAGTGGAGGAGAGAATGAATTAAAAGAAAAACTGCCCCTATGTGGACTCCTTCGGGTCCGAAAGCAAAGAAAAGCAGGGGGAGCCCAATATTTCCTGAGTTGATAAAGGTTGTCCCCAGCTGAACGGATAAAATGTCTTCTTTTGACCAGCCCAGGGATTTTCCCACTATCCAGGAAATGATTAGCAGGCTAAAAGCCATAAGAAGACCAAAAATGGTTATGTAGAGGAAGTCCCGGCCCCCGATTTCTGCCTGTAATAGGGAAGTAAAAATAAGGGCCGGAGATAGGATATATAAAAAAAGACGGGTAAGGCTGCGAACATCTATAGGAGAAATTCGATTAAAAAGATAACCCAAACCAATAATTAAGAAAACGGGTCCTACTACTTCATTTGCAAGATACATTATTTTGGATTTCCTTTCTTTGTGTTTAGGTACTTTTTCGTAACGGAGAGCTTTCTTTCCTGCCGGGAAGAAGAGAAATATAAAAAAGTGGATAACAAAAGTAATAAATAACTATATAAAAGCGGTTTTTTTAGATAGAAGGAACCTTTACTATAAAGGCGAATAGGTACAGAGGAAAGGTCGGGTGGAAATGATGGCTTTATTTAAACCTATTAGTGATACCTACCTGGTAAAAGAAATGGCAAAGCCCCTACTGGTTGCCTGCCTGGGAATTTCGGTAATGATGGTTAGCGGGTTTCTTTTTGAGCTTGCTGACTTAATAATAATCAAACAGGTTGAAATCTGGGCGGTTTTAAAGCTTCTGTTTTACCGACTGCCTTCCCTTATGGTCCAGACCTTTCCCCTGGCGGTACTTTTTGCCACCCTTTATTCTCTCGGTCGCCTGGTGAAGGACAATGAATATACGGCATTCCGCCTTGGGGGTCTGAGTTTTCAGAGGGTCATGGTTCCTTTCCTGTTTGTAGCCCTTATTATGGCCGGGCTAACCTATTTTATTAACGAAAAAATTTCTCCCTGGGCAACTCATCGTTCCCAGAACATTATCCGCCAGGTTGTTTTACAGGAAACTCCTCCCGGAGTTGAAGAAAACGTGTTTTTCAGGGGCCCGGGGGATCGGTTTTTCTATGTTGGAAGGGTAAATACAGGTGCCGGGACAATTGAAGATATTATGGTTTATGAGTTGGAAGGGGAGAATAAACTCCCAAGGCTTGTAACAGCTTCCAGCGGAAGGTTTTATGATGATATCTGGTACCTCCACGAAGGGCTGGCAATTGATTTTGATGAAGAAGGATACCCGGCTTTCCAGGTTCGTTTTAACCAATATGAAATAAATGTTGGACAGCAAATTGAACGATTCTTTGGGAGACAGAGAACCCCCCAGGAAATGAGCCGGGCAGAATTAAGGGAAGAAATTCAGTTATTCTCCCGCAGTGGACTAAATGTTAACTCTCTTCTGGTTGATTACCATATTAAGCTTGCTATCCCTCTATCAGCAATAATTTTTGTTCTGGTGGGGGTTCCCCTGAGTATAAACTTTGGTAAAGGTAGAGGACTTGCTGTGGTCCTTAGCATTGTCCTAATCTTTGGTTATTACGTCCTGCTTTCCCTGGCCCGCTCCCTGGGTCGAAATGATATTCTTGCGCCATTTCTTGCGGCCTGGCTTCCCAATGGGGCTTTTCTTCTTGTTGGGTTGCTATTGGTTCTTAGAGGTGAGGGGCGGCGGTTATAGGAGGAGTAGATTGTGTTACGTAAGGTAATTGCCTGCATAATCCTAATTTTTATTTTTAGTTTTTCTACTCATGCGGCAACTCGGGTTAATATTAACGCGGATCGTTTGGATTATTACATCCAGGATGAACAGGCTGAAGCCCGGGATAATGTTGTAGTAACCTGGGAAGATAATCGACTGACCTGTGATGAACTTTTTATAGATTTTGGCCAGGGGTATCTTACTGCCAGGGGAAATGTTTATTTTGCCCAGGGAGATTCTGGCTTCAAAAGCCAGGAAATGACTTATTATTTTGAAAAAGAAAAAGCAATAGTTCTTGATGCAAGGGGAGAGTTTGTAACAGAAGAAGTTGAGGGGTATGTTTACCTTCACAGTAAAAGAATTGAGGGGGAAAGAGAGAAAGTCCAGGTTGAAGATGCCCTTGTTACTACCTGTGAATTGGATGAACCCCATTTTTTCCTACGGTCAACCAGGATTGAGATATTTCCCGGAGACAAATTAATTGCGAGGCACGTTTCCTTCTGGGAGCTTTCGGGGCGACTCCCCCTTTTATACTGGCCTTATCTGTATATTTCCTTAAAAGAAAGGGAGCAGCAAATCACGCCCGAATTCGGTTATTCGGCCCAGAGGGGCTGGTTTTTAAAAACTTCATACAGCTATTTCCTGGAGAATTCCTATGGCCGTATTCTGGCAGATTATTTTACCAGGACGGGTTTTGGCTTTGGAGTTAGGCATACTTACCTGGAAGAGGGAAATGATCTGGGGCGTCTCTATTTTTACATTCAGCAGGACCGGGCAGAACTTGGGCTTCCCTTATGGGAAGGCCAGTGGAATCACCGGCAGGGAACACCTTTTGATGGGCACTGGGAAAGCCGCCTGGCCTTGACCCATTACTGGGAAGAAAAAATTGATATGAGAACTGACCTTGATTGGCGGGGCGGGGTTGAGGCATGGAGGTTGCGATTGGATTCTGATATTGATGGAACATATTATTACGGGGGAGAAACTCAAAGCTGGAGCGAACTCGGAGCTTCTCTTTTTGGAAGGTTGGATTATGAGTTTTCTCGCCGCCACCGGATCCGCCTTGAGGGTGAATATGATAGTGAGATTGATGACGGGGAATTTGACGATCGCTGGGCTGGTTCCATGTATTACAGGGGTGGGGATTCCGGATTAGGCTACGAAGTTCTTTTTGAAAGAAAAGTGCCTACCCTTGCGGGAAGGGGAGACCATTTTTATACTATTCCCGAGGTTAAGGTTACAACAAGGCCGGTATATTGGGACGAATCACCCCCCGCCTTCCTCAGGCCTTTTACCTTTGAAGTTATGGCAGGTTATTACGATGACCGGGTTGTTGAT
>PUKG01000158.1 GCA_003550445.1 Halobacteroidaceae bacterium | reverse complement strand
TGGTTGGTCAAAAATTGAAGGAACAGGGGTATTTCACTGTACATCAGGGGGAAAAACAGATTGAGATTCGCCCTGAAGGTGGAACCAAACTGGAATTAAAATATGAAATTGAAAGAGAAACCAAACATGGCTTTGAAATAGAAATTGAATGGGATACCGCAAAGGGAACAGCAGGAAAAATTGATATAAGTTAATAAAGTTTTTTACCTCTCCATAATTTTTGGAGAGTTTTTTTTAGGATGTATTTTTGGGTTTTCCCTAGGTGACTATAGACAGGGAAGGTTTTAACTGATTTTTGTGATTTTGTATAAAAAACCGTAAAAAATGAAGAAAAATTTGAAAAAACAGGGAGAAGTTCTAAAATAAAAAAGGGAAAAGGTGGAACTGTGACGAAACACTAATAAACTAAAAAACGAAAATGATATAAAATACTTATTTTTCAGGGAGAAAATTTTGATTTAAAATCCACCTCTCAGGGTTTGGGTTACTCCCTGAATTTTGCGACTCCGAAATTTTAAGAGGTTTTTCTGATGGGAAGAGAAAGAATCCAGATTGGTGAAAAGTGTTTGGTTGTGACTTAGAAAGACCCTGAAGAAGGGTCTAAACTTTCTATGGGCTTTTTTGGCTTTTGTTGGATATTCGGTCCTGTTTTGAGGCAAGGAGGTGAAAAAGTGGGAAAGGAATTGAATTATCAAAAGGCTCGAGACCTTCTGATTTCTTACCTGGATGGATCTGAAGATCTCCTAAGAGGTATTGTTTCCCAGGTGGTTGAAGAAGGTTATGAGGGGAAGATAGAGCCAATAAATAATTTTATGGAAAGTTACAATAATATTATTGGTTCTTCCCGGGAGGGGGATGATTCTGAGGTTTTAGTTAAAGAAATCCCCCCCAGAATCAAAGAATTGAGTTTTGATAATCCTAACCTGCTTTTAGAGCTCTGTTTTGGCTGGGCAGAATTAATTAAAAAACAGGCCCCAGATATTGCTGAATTGGTTGAGGACCATCCTCAACTAAATCAAGAACCTAAAATTAATTTGAATAGTGAAGAGGATCTGGAAAAAATTAAAACCCTCTGCAATAGCATTGGGGCTGAAATAAGTGAGGTATCTTTTGAAGAAAGTGCCCTTAACTCTGAGCAATTTTCCCTCTGGACGGCGATTAAAATAATTGAAAAATCATTTGAGGGCCCTGAAGAAAGCACCCGAGAGAAAATGGATATTCCTGTAGAGAAAGTACCAATTACTGAAGGAGAAGAAAACAGTATTTCGGATAAGTGGCAGGACCTCCTCTCTGAAATTGAAAGCTGGCCAACATCGGAGGATGTTTGGGATGAAATCGGAGGTTTTCTTCAAGGCGTAAAAAGAATTGCTGAAGAAAAGAAAAAGATTAAACTGCTTTACGAGAAAATCCTCGGACAGCTCAGGACAATAAAAGTAGAAAATTCCGATATGCTGGAGTTTTTCGGCTTTTCGGCTCTTTGTGATTGGGCAAATGAGACGCTGGATAAGGAATCTGCTGAGATTGTCCTGGAAAACCTCCAGGAACTTAAAGAATCTTTTGCCAGCTATTCGGTTCTTCACGAGAGAACCCCGGAAAATATTGTTGAGCGAAGGAATTTACGAGGACAAATGGCTGAACTTGAGAATAAAATTGGTTCTTTGTTTAAAAGACTGGAAAAACTCCTTTTTTCTTATGGAGATGAGGGGAAGGGAAACGAGGTTGGGACAATAGGTTTTAAGGTTGAAGATGACACCGTAACATCTGAAGAATGGGAATACAATCCGGAAAAAATTTCCCGGGTAAACAGAGAGAACCTCGGTGGGAAAATAAAAAATAATTCGGGAAAAGAAATATTAAAAGAAAACCAAAATAATTATTCTAAAACCGGGAGAGATGATGGAAAAAAAGAATTGTTTTCTTCGGAAAAAGAGTTAGAAGAAAAGCCGAAAAAGGAAAAAGAAACCAAGTCCAAAGAAAGTCAAATAGAGTTTGGGAAAAAGAGCGAAAAACCCGAGCAGGTTTTTAAAGAAGAAAATGGAGAAGATGATTTTCCCGGGCAGTTTTCAGAAGATCCCGGGAGTTCGGAAGAAAAACAAATGGATGCAAACTCTCCTGATATGAAAGAAACCCACAGGGTTGCCTTGGCTGAGAAGGCCCCGGAACCAGAGTCAGAGGTTTTGACCTTTGGGGAGAAAAAATTATGGGAAATGATCGGGAGAAAAGATCTTCCCGGAGCTTACTGGGTTAGTAAATCTCTGGAAAAGGCGGGAGAAGACCCCCTTGCTTCTGGATTAATCAAAGCTCTCCAGTCTTCCTGGTGGCTTCCCGGGGGTGGCTTTAAGGTTGAAAAGGAACTAAGGAATCTTGCCTCGGATTTTGAAATTAAAAGAGGTGAATCAGAAAGGATTTTTGCTCTTGCAGCAGCATTGGTTCCCTCAATTCTGGCTCCCCAAACCAGGATGCAAAAATGGCTTTTTAGCACGGAGGATTGTCCTGAACTTGCAAATCTTATTGAAAACATTCAGGATTTTGCTGATAAAGGTATTGCTTTAAAAATTGAAGATATGCAAAACAGGCCGGTTCAGGTTGCTCGAAAAGAAAGAATTAAGGAGCTATCTCTGGAAGTGGAAGGTTTACTGGCCGAAGGAACGGTCCCAAATTTTATCTCCGAACAGGGGCAAATTATATTAAAAAACCTTCTGAAAGAAGAAGGGGAACTTTTTAAAATTTTAGATCTGGTGGCAAAAGGGAAAAGGAGAAATCTGGAAAAAGTTGAGGAACTGTTGCAGGATTGGCAGGGAGAAGGGAAAATATCCCGGAAAATTTCCCAAATTCATTCGGGGTTATCATCTCTTGCAAAAAAGGTTTTAAAAGATTACGAATATCGTGAAATGACAGACGTCATAATTGGATTGCTTGAGCCTGTAGAACAGTGGTGTAATGAGATAAATTCTTATAACAAAATTGTTTCAGGGGATGAGCGATATGATGAAATGGTTCAGATCCTGCAGAGTGTTGCTTCAGTATCTGGTCCGAAAGCAATAAAAGAGGTTAGAGAGGTCAGGGA
>PUKG01000226.1 GCA_003550445.1 Halobacteroidaceae bacterium | reverse complement strand
TGATAGAAGATCAATAAATTTTTCTCCCACCATGGCAAAACCCAACCCGGAAACATAGGTGGTTTCATCAACTATTTCATAATCGGTAAATTTTTCCCCAAGCCTATCCATAAACGGTTTTACAATGGAAGAAGAGCTAACCTCTCCCTTAAGAATTATTGCACTGTCGTCAAGTTCCAAAAACACATCAAAAATATCCATCCTGCTATCAATCTGTTCCTCCTGGAAAAAGATCAATTCAGTCCAGGCTTTATCTTCTGTTGAAGCAGAGGCAAGACTTACAGAACTCAATAAAACAAAAAGCAGACCAAAAAGCAAAAGTCTTTTTCCCAATGATATCCCCCCCGGGAAATAATAATACCGGCAAAAATCAAAGTGCCGGTAAGGGTACCAAACTAAATTCCACCCAAAAAATTTTCATATAATTGGTGGAGGTGGCGGGAATCGAACCCGCGTATCCACTGGGGCCAGCATTAGCTTCTACGAGCGTAGTCTGTATTTTTATGTCCCCAACCGAACTCCTACAGACAGGATTTCGGCGGGTAAACCCGGTTAGTTTCTGCTTATCCGGCCCGGGTGACCGAATAGCATATCCTGTTTTTTATGACACCCTTACCACAACCGACAGGAACGGTCGTGGAGGGCGAGCTACAGACTTAAGCTGCAGCTAATGCGTAGTCTTCGTTGGCAATTAAAATTGAAGTTCCAGTGTTTTTCGAGTGAAAGGAGTCCTCGGCTCGCAACCAATACCTACGCCAGCGGAGCGAAACCATGTCACCCCCGCTATTGTTTTTGCCTCTCTCTAAGGGCTTTTTCCATTTGCCTTTTCGCTGTCCGATCGGCAATGTCCCGCCGTTTATCATAGATCTTTTTACCTCGGGCCAGGGCAAGTTCAACTTTTGCCAGGTTTCGTTCATTAAAATAAAGCTGCAGAGGAACCAGCGTATAACCAGTGCTTTTACTGTACCCAATTAACTTGCGGATTTCTCTTTTGTGGAGGAGAAGTTTTCTTTTTCTTTCGGGTTCATGATTCTGGCGGTTACCCTTCTCGTAGGGGCTTATATGCATATTATACAGGAAAACTTCGCCATTTTCAACTACGGCAAAAGAGTCCTTGAGGTTAACTCTTCCTGCTCTAATTGATTTTACCTCGGTTCCCTGTAATATGATACCGGCCTCAACTGTATCTTCAATATGGTACTCGTGCCGAGCTTTTCGGTTACGGGCAACCACTTTTATTCCCCGACTCATTTTTCTCCCCTCCATTCGTCACTATATTATAAACACCCTTAGCATTGCTGTCAACAGATCTTTAATTTCTTACCAGGCCAAAATCAATTTCACCCTGCATCCTGCTTACCTTATCTACCCTGACCCTTACCTTATCTCCAAGGCGATAATGTTTTTTGGTTCTTTCCCCCTGAAGAGCAAACTCCTTCTCCATGAAGTGGTAATAATCATCGGTTAGGGTACTAACATGGACGAGGCCTTCAACCAGGTTTTCCAGCTCAACAAAAAACCCAAAAGCCATCACCGAACTGATAATCCCATCATACTCTTCTCCGACCTTTTGCTCCATGTATTCCACCATTTTCATATCAACAGATTCCCTTTCTCCCTCCATTGCCCGCCTTTCCATATCAGAGCTGGTTCGGGAAATTTCCGGAAGCATTTCCTCAAGTTGTTCTATCCTTTTGGGACTAAGGGAACCTTTGTTTGTGGTTTCTTTCAAAATTCTGTGAACCACAAGGTCCGGGTAACGACGGATAGGGGAGGTGAAATGAGTATAATTTTCAGAGGCAAGACCAAAATGGCCCATATTAATCCAGTGGTAGCGGGCTTGTTTCATTGAACGCAAGACAACAGTCTGAATTAACCGCTGTTCTTCTCGTCCTTTTATTTTTTCCAGGACATTTTGAATATCCTTTGGTTTAATTTCACCATTTTCCTGCTTGATATGGAAGCCAAAATTATGCAATAACTCGTTAAGTTCTTTAATATCGCCAAGATCCGGGCGTTCATGAATTCTATAAATGAAAGGAAGTTCCCGCCAGTAAAAATGTTCGGCAACAATTTCATTGGAAAGAATCATGAATTCCTCGATAAGAATTTCCCCGATCCCCCTATCTCTCCGGTGAATGGCGACCGGAACCCCTTTTTCGTCCAGTTCCAGGTAGGGCTCGGGAAAATCAAAGTCAATGCTCCCACGTTTTTCTCTTTCTTTTCTCCTTACATTAGCCAGGTGCTCCATTCGGCGTAGGGTTTTGAAAAGTTCTTCCTCTTCCCAAATGCTTTCTCCTTTTTCCAGGGCCCTGTTAACCTCGGTATAAGTCAAGCGGTGCTTACTCTTAATAATACTTTCAGCAAAATTATAATCCAAAACCTCTCCATTCTCCATATTAATATCAATTAATAGAGATAGAGTAAGGCGCTCTTCGTTGGGGCGCAAACTACATACCCCGTTTGATATTTTTTCGGGAAGCATTGGGATCACCCGGTCAACCAGGTATATACTGGTTCCCCTTTCCCGGGCTTCCTTGTCCAGTTCGCTTCCTTCCTGGACATAATGAGATACATCTGCAATATGAATTCCCAACTGCCCCTTACCATCTCCTATTACCTCAAGGGAAACGGCATCGTCAAAATCTTTGGCATCTTCACCGTCTATTGTAAAAATCAGCTTATCTCTTAAATCCAGGCGTTTCCCCTTTATTTCCTCGGGTATCCTTTCTATTACTTGCTTTGCTTCCCCCTCTACCTGGCGGGGGAATTCTCTGGGTAATCCAAGGCGGTAGATTAGGCTTTCAATATCCACTCCAGGTTCGTCTTCTCCCCCAAGAACCTGGATTAGTTTACCTTCTGGATTTCGTCTTCCCCGGGGCCACTTCTCAATTTTTACAATTACCTTATCCCCTTCCTGGGCATCCTTGATACTGTCAGGGGGAAGAAAAACATCATAATAAATCCTGGGATCATCAGGAACAACAAAACCAATATTTCGAACCATTTCCAGGCGACCAACCACCTTTTCGTTAGCCCTTTCCAGGATCCTTATTACTTCTCCTTCTTCTTTTT
>PUKG01000154.1 GCA_003550445.1 Halobacteroidaceae bacterium | reverse complement strand
TCTTTGCTTTAAGGAAAAAAGGCAGGTCTCCTGAGAGAGATCTGCCTTTTGTTGTTTTTGGTGATGAAGGAATTAATTAGTAACCGACGAAATTTTAAAGAAACAATGGAAAATTTGCAAAACTACTGAATGAAACCAGCTAAAAAATGGGGGAGATATAATGGGGCAATTGGTTGGAACAGCTGTAGGGATGATTGTGTTTGGTTTTCTCTGGTACTACATTAATGTTACCAAAAAAGAAGGTAAGGGAAGGCTTTTGGAAACTTTTATTGTGACAATCATTTTTGGGGTACTATTTCAGTTTTTTACGAGATTGTTCCAGTTTTAGAAGAAAAACCTGGTTAAAAATAAAAAAAGAGGAGTGGTTTATTGACAATCTCGATAATTGTGGCGGTTTCCAGTAATAATGTAATTGGGGCGGGAGGGAAGATGCCCTGGAAAATTCCGGGAGAACAGAAAAGGTTTCGAGATCTTTCACTGGGAAAAACCGTTATTATGGGGAGAAAAACCTTCGAGGAAATAGGTAAGCCCCTCCCCGACCGTTATACTGTTGTTATTTCCAGAACAAAAAAGTTTAATTTTTCCAACTGCACTACAGTGTCTTCATTTTCTGCAGCCCTGGAAAAATTTAAACATAAAGAAGAACTAATAATAGCGGGGGGTGCCCGGGTTTACAGAGAAGCCCTTCCCCTTACGGACTTTATTTACCTGACCCGGATTCATCGGGATTTTTCCGGTGATGTTTATTTCCCCGAGTGGGATGAAAGTGCTTTCAAAATTACCTATACCAGGAGAATCAATGGGCCAATCCCCTATACTTATTATACATATAAAAGAATAGAATAACCCGATGAAAGGAATTTTAAGTAGAAAAACTTTTTGCAGGTTTAAGTTTTTATTTTTAGCTCAGAAAGGAGAAAGATCTTGAAAATATTATTAACTGGTTTTGACCCCTTTTCCGGGGAGAAAATCAACCCTTCCTGGGAAGCTGTTCGAAGGATCGGGGAGGAAGGGATTGAAGGTTTGGAGATAATTACTCTCCGCCTGCCAACTGTTTTTAACAGAGCAATTAACTTGCTTACCGAAAAAATTGATAGCCATAACCCTGATATTGTTATTTGTGTTGGCCAGTCCGGGGGGAGGGCTGAAATCAGCATCGAAAGGGTGGCAATAAACATTAATGATGCCAGTATTAAGGATAATGAGGGAAATCAACCGGTTGATGAACCAATAATTAAAGGTGGTCCCGTTGCTTACTGGTCAACACTGCCCATAAAAGGGATGGTAAGGGCAATAAGGGAAAAGGGAATTCCCGCGGGAATTTCCAACACTGCAGGGACTTTTGTCTGTAATAATGTAATGTATGGTGTTTTAAATCATATTGAAATAAATGATTTAAAATCCCGGGCCGGTTTTATCCATATCCCCTTTCTTCCTGAACAGGCCGTAAATTATCCTGGAAAACCCTCAATGGACCTGGAAGTAATTATAAAGGGTTTGCAAAAAGGAATTCAAAAAGCTTTTGCGTTGGAAAAAGATGAAAATCTTCCCGAAGGAAAAACCCATTAAAGGGGATTACATCAGTTGATTTTAAGACATTATTTCCGGGAAGAGCTGTCTAAAAAAACTTTTTTAAGGAGTGAGGTTAATGTCTAAAATAGTTTTGTTTGGATTAATATTTGGAGGTGTGGGGCTTGTAGTTGGTTATTTAATCTTTGGCCACGTTGGTGGGGAGTTTATCCCTCTCGGTAATTTGTTTAGCCCACCCCAGGACTTCCTGGATGAGATTCAGGAAACCATTACCGGAATTCGCCAGATCAGGGAGAGGATACTTGTAAGTGGAGCAGTGGGATTGGGTTTCGGAGTTCTCCTTGGGGCTGTTCTAAGAAAAAGGTAATGTTAAGGGTAGTTTGTGCTCCGGATTCTTTTAAAGGAAGCCTTACTGCAACAGAAGCAGCAGAAGCTATGGAAAAGGGAATTAAAAATTTCCGGGAGGACATTGAGGTGATAAAACTCCCCCTTTCTGATGGAGGGGAGGGGATGGTCCAATCACTGGTTTCTGCTACAGGCGGTAAGAAGAAAAGTGCCATCATTACCGGCCCCCTGGGCAAGAAAGTTCATGCGGAATACGGAGTTTTGGGTGATGGGAGGGGAGCAATGGAAATGGCAGCTGCTTCAGGTCTTTTGCTCCTTTCCTCCAAAGAACTAAACCCCCTTAAAACTAACACCTATGGGACAGGTGAGCTCTTGAAGGCTCTCCTGGATGAAGGCTGCCAGGAAATAATTGTGGGTATTGGAGGAAGTGCCACCAATGATGGAGGGGTTGGGATGATTCAAGCCCTGGGAGGGAAGTTTTTTGATTCCCGAGGAAGGGAACTTGGATGGGGAGGGGGAGAACTAAAAAAACTCTCTGATTACAACCTGAAGGATCTTGACCCCCGAATTAAAAAAACCAGGATAAGGGTTGCCTGTGATGTTGATAATCCCCTGACCGGGGAAAAAGGTGCTGCAATGGTTTATGGCCCCCAAAAAGGGGCAACATTAGAGATGATTAAAGAACTTGATGACGGACTGAATAGGCTTGGAAAACTGATAAAAGAAAAGGAAGGAATTGATATTAAAAATGTTCCCGGCGCAGGTGCTGCGGGGGGACTGGGAGCCGGAATGATGGGTTTTTTAGGTGGGGAGCTTCACCCTGGTGTTGATCTTGTTCTTGATACGGTTAAATTCGAAGAAAAAATAAAAGGAGCCCAACTGGTTATTACCGGTGAGGGTAAGCTTGATAAACAAACGGCTTTTGGAAAAACTCCCCTGGGAGTTGTTAAAAGAAGCGGGGGGATCCCGGCAGTTGCTATCGGGGGCTGGGTTGAGGAAGAAATAAAGTCTCTTCGGGAACAAGGACTTACAGCTTTTTTTTCAATTATAGATAGGCCCAGAACCCTAGAAGAATCAATGGAAAATGCCTTTTTTTTAATTGAACAATGTTGCGAGGAAATAATTCGTTTGTTTTTTCAGGCAGGAAAATCTTTTTAAATGTAGAAATTATAATACCATTATTGTGGTAGTAAAATAGGGTTTTAAG
>PUKG01000168.1 GCA_003550445.1 Halobacteroidaceae bacterium | reverse complement strand
TCAAAAGAATTGCCTGCTGGTCAAAGTCAAAAGGGGAGCCAAGAATCATTGTATCCGTTCTATCGGGAGGAAGTCCCATGTTTTTAGAAAAATATCTCCCGTTGTCGTTTATTGACAGAGTTGCAGAAGTAAAAATTATGCTCTCCATACCAGGATATAGAACCCGATCCAAAAAATTATCAAGAGATAGCGGCAGGGAGCGCAGACTTAAAATTTTCCCCGCTCCCTCCAGCCAGGAAACAAAATCTTCTCCGGGTAGATCAATAAAGTAATCAAGGGAAGAAATCAAATTTGATAGGCGGTTCTTCAGTTCTCCAAGGGCCAGGTTTAGCTCCTCCGGAAATACCTCTTCTCCCGGAGTAAGACCCCGGTTAACCATATCCATGGTCTCTAGTAAATCAATCGGGGAGTTTTGAAGGTCGTTCCACCAATCAGAAAAAATAAAACGGGGTTTGGTTTTTTCCAGTTTTCGATCCACCTCAAAGAAAAAAGACTGGCCTCTTTCTTCAAGGCCCTGAAGAGAGGTATAAAGGGATGGAAAATTCAAGCCATCCTTTTTTTCTTTTTGGAGTTTGCCCAAAAGGTCTCTTATTTCTGAAATCAAATCAATTAATTCCACCTGAGAAAAAACCGTTCCCAAAAAATCAATCCCCGTTTGTTCCAGGTGATGGGCTTCATCAAAAATAATAACCTTGTGAGGGGGTAGAAGGCCCTGTTCTTCAGTATTTTTCATTTTCAGGTCACTAAAAAAGAGGTGATGATTAATAACAACAATATCAGCATGCTGGCAACGGCGGCGGGCTTTATGTAGAAAGCAATCATCCTGGTGCGGGCAAAACTGGCCATGACAGCCTTCAGCATCTGCTGCAATTAAAGGCCAAATTTCCGGGTGATCCCCATAAGGCCATTCCTCAAAAGTTCCATTTTTGGTTTCTTCCACCCATAAATAAATTTGAGGCAATAACTGGATTGGGAATTGATCCTTTTTTTGGGGCAAATACTGGAGTCTTGTCCGGCATAGGTAGTTCCAGCGGCCAAGCAAAACAGCTGTTTCCAAATCGAGTCCTAAAATTTTAATTACCTGGGGAATATCTTTTTCAGCAAGTTGCATTTGAAGATTTTTGGTATATGTGGAAATTACAATGGGGTTTTCCGCTTTTTCAGCATATAACAAAGCAGGAACTAAATAGGAAAAAGTTTTTCCTACTCCCGTTCCTGCCTCTGCAATTAAAAATCTCTTTTCATTTATTGTTCGGGTAATTTGTCGGGCCAGGGCCCGTTGAGAATCTCTAATTTCAAACTGGGAAAAATTCTGCTGGAAAAGCCCTTCCGGTGCAAAAAATTCGTCAATTTTCTTTTTATCAATCAATAGCGACTCTCCTTTACAAATTCCGGAGAAATTCCAGGTTGTTTTGGCCCTCTTTCCGGGCTTCTCCAGGGGTTTCCAGGATTAGGGGTATATTCCTTAATTCCGGCCGGTTAACCATTGCCCGGAACCCTTCCACCCCAATTTCACCTTTCCCCAGGTGGGTATGCCTATCTTTTTTGGCTCCCAGGGGATAAACTGAATCATTTACATGAATTAAACCAAGTCTTTGATGGTCAATATGGGCAAAGAACTTGTCCAGGGTTGACCTCCAACCTTCTTCAGTCCGTATATCAAATCCCGCAGCAAAAAGATGACACGTATCCAAACAGATCCCTACTTTCTCCGGAGCAAAAGGTGATACAATTTTACTTAGTTCAAGAAAGTCTCCACCCAATTCAGATCCCCTCCCCGCCATTCCTTCTACCAGAAAGGAAATTGCGTGGAATTTGCCCAGGAGAAAATCGAGAGATTTCTGTAGGCGGTTAATAGCTTCCTGAGAAGAGCTTCCCTTTGTATTCCCGGGGTGGATTACAAAAAAATCCGCACCCATTGCTTCGGCTCTACCTACTTCCAGTTCAAGAGAAGAAAGAGACCGGGAATAAAGGTCTTCATCAGGAGAACAGGGGTTAACCAGATAGGTAGCATGAACTACCCAGGGATCAATACCCCGTTCTTTTCTATTTTCCCGAACGAAATCTGCTCCACCTTGGTCGAACTTTCCCGCATTCCAACCCCGGGGATTTTTGGAAAATATTTGAACACAATTACAATCAAGGTCAAGGGCCTCTTCCATTGTCCTTTTGAGGCCCTGACCAATTGAAAGATGGATGCCTAAACGCAATAGGATTACCCCCGTTATCGGCGGTTTCTGTTTCCTCCCCCGCGATTTCCCCCTCGTCTTTGGTCACTTTTCCGGTCAGAATTGTTAGAATCAGATTTGGGCTTGGGCTGAGGATTTCTACATTCCTCTTCCAGACATTCAGAGCCTTTTTCTTTTATTACTGCCTCCCGGGACAGGTTAATCCGGTCCTTATCATCAATTTCAGTCACTTTTACCCAGATTTTATCCCCAACGTTTACAATATCGTCAACACTTTTAACCCGGAAATCGGCAAGGCGGGATATGTGCACAAGGCCTTCCTTCCCTGGTAACACTTCAACAAAGGCACCAAAGTTCATCAGGCGTTTTACAGTGCCCAAGTAGGTTTCCCCTACCTCCACGTCCCGGGTAAGCTCTTCAATCATGGCAATTGCCCTATCAACATCTTCCTTGCTGTAACCAAGGATGAAAATTTTCCCTGTATCTTCAATATCCACTTTTGTTTCGGTTTCTTCAGTAATTTTTCGAATTGTTTTTCCTTGAGGTCCAATTATTTCCCGAATCTGCTCAGGATTAATTTGGATGGAAACCATCCTAGGAGCAAAAGGTGATAGCTCACTTCTTGGTTCAGAAATCGCCTGTTCCATATTATCAAGGATTTCCAGGCGGGCTTTTCGAGCCTGCATTAGTGCTTCTTCCATTATTTCCCGGCTTATTCCGGAAATTTTAATATCCATCTGCAGGGCGGTTACACCATTCCTGGTCCCCGCAACCTTAAAGTCCATGTCTCCATAGAAGTCTTCAAGCCCCTGGATATCAGTTAAGACTGCATATTCCTCATCTTCTTTCATTAAACCCATGGCAATTCCTGCAACATGGCTTTTTAAAGGTACCC
>PUKG01000203.1 GCA_003550445.1 Halobacteroidaceae bacterium | reverse complement strand
TTAGCTTTGAAAGGTTTGACCCCGGAGAGGGCCGAAATGGCTTCCCTGCAGCATTTTTGTTAGAGGTTTTCCGGAAAAAAACAGGAAAACCCAGGGCAGATTATTCCGAGTTTTTCGGAGCTCTCCCAAATTTAGGTGCCTACTCTGCAGGAAGCGGGGTAACAGGGTTAAATGGAGATGAATGGTGGCTAAAAAAGGTTTTGCTTGAAGGGACTCGGGGCAATGAAGAGGAAGTAAAAGCAGTTTTCCAGGGGATTAGGAATGGGATTGAAGCAGAAGAACACCGGAAGAGGACGGATTTACCCCTGGGAAAATTTGAGGGGAAGATTTCCCTTTCCCAGGAAGATATCCCGGGTTATTATTCCGCAACCCGCCTGGAAACAATGGCTACCTGTCCTTTTAAGTTTTTTTTGGAAAGTATTTTGAGAATCAAGGTTCCAGAGGAAGTTGAATACGATCCCCTTACCTGGTTGGACCCTTTAACCAGAGGTTCTCTTCTCCATGACCTTTACCGGGATTATGTAGTGACCATTCCCTCTCAGGGAATGGCCTGGGAAAGGCTTAAGGAAATGGGAGAAAAGTTTCTGGAAGAGAAAAAGGAAAACCTTCCTCCTCCCCATGAACATGTTTATCTTGTTGAGCGGAGAGAAATAATCCAGGGGCTCCGGGTTTTCTGGAAAATGCTGAAACAGCAACTGGAAGATTTTGAGCCTCTTTACCTTGAGGTTCCTTTTGGCCTGGGGAAAGAAGCTGTTGAAGAATCCGTTGGGGGCCTGGAAGAACCTTTAGAAATAAATTTGGAGTCGGGAAAGGCAATTAGGGTTTGTGGAAGGATTGATCGGATTGACCGGGATCGCCAGAAAGATGCATTTCGGATATGGGATTACAAAACAGGAGGCGCTTCCCGCTATTCCACTCACCAGGTTTGGGCCCAGGGCCGCCAGATTCAACCGGCTCTTTATGCCCGGGCAGCAATAGAATTTTTACAAAAAAAGTTAAACATTAAAGATGTTAATGTCGAAAGAGCGGGTTATCTTTTCCCCTCTGAGAGGGGAGAGGGGCAGGAGGTTGACTGGTCTTTCCAACAGAAAGAATTGGAAGAAATTCTGGGGAAAATGGTGGACCTGATTGAAACCGGGAAATTCCCGGTAACCCACCAGAAGGAATCCTGTAAATTTTGCGATTATCCCAGGATCTGCCGCTCCCCTGAAAGTACCTTGAGATTAAAAGCCAAGCTTGAGGAAGGGGCACTAGAACAGCTGAGGCCCTGGAAGGAGCTGAATGAATATGAGTAAGTTTCCCCGCGACCAAAAAGCCCGTGATCGGATTGCAAGCGACCTTGACTGTTCCTTTTTAGTTGAAGCGGGTGCAGGCTCGGGCAAAACCTCCAGTTTAATTGATCGGATGGTTGCAATTATTACTGCAGGCCGGGCCAGACCCGAGGAACTGGCTGCAGTAACCTTTACCAGAAAAGCCGCTGGAGAACTCAGAGAAAGATTCCAGGAAGGCCTGGAAAAAGCCCTGGAAACAGGGGGAAAATTGGAAGCCCAGAGAGCCGCAGGGGCCCTGGAAGATATTGAAAAGGTTTTTGTTGGTACAATTCACTCCTTCTGTGCCATGATTTTGCGGGAACGACCTGTAGAGGCAGGCCTTGATCCGGGGTTTACAGAGCTGGATGAGGAAGAAGACCTGAGGCTTATATCCCGGGCCTGGGACAGGTACCTGCTATATTTACAGGCGGAAAAACCGGAAATTCTTGATCAACTGGATAAACTGGATATCAGGGTAGGGGAACTTGAAAAGCAATTTGTTTCTGTTGTAAATTTCCCTGAGGTTGAGCTTGTAACGGAGAATGTCCCTTATCCCGGAGATCTTTTAGAAAAAGCAAGGGTAGAAATGCACCGTTACCTGGATAAAATGGAAATACTACTGCCTTCCGAGGAACCTGTTGATGGCTGGGATACTTTGCAGCACAGGGTCAGGATGGGTTTGAGGTGGAGGGAGAGGTTTTCCTTAGAAGGAGACCGGATTTTTACCCGGTTGTTAAGAAATATGGAAGCAAAATCAAGTAGAGTTACCCTGAAAAGGTGGCCGACAAACGAAATCGGCAGGGAGGCAAAGGCAATAGAAGAAGAGTTTCGAGAAAAGGTAATTGCTCCGACTCTTTTGGAATGGTACCGTCACTGCCACCAACCGGTGGTAAGGTTTTTACGAGAAGCAGGAGCGTTTTATACTCGCATGAAACGGAAGGAAAATTTCCTTAATTACCAGGATTTATTGGTAGAAACGGTAGCACTTTTAAGGGATAACTCCGAGGTGAGAAGGTATTTCCAGGAGAAATTTTCCAGTCTTTTAGTTGATGAGTTCCAGGATACAGATCCCCTCCAGGCAGAAATCATTATGTACCTTGCCGGGGATAGGCCGGATGAAAAGGATTGGACTTTGATAAAACCCCGTCCTGGAGCCCTTTTTGTGGTAGGGGATCCCAAACAGTCCATTTACCGTTTCAGGAGAGCGGATATTGATATTTATACTAGGGTAAGAGATCAAATAAAGGCTTCGGGGGGAGAAGTTCTTCACCTTTCCACAAACTTCCGTTCAACAAAACCCCTTGTTGATTGGGCTAATGAAACCTTCAGCCCAATAATGGGAAGTGAAAAGCCCCCATACCAGGCAGAGTACGGCCATATGGATTATTTCAACAGCTCTTTGGGTAAAGGAGATAGTGGGGTAAGGATTTTACCAACGGAAAAAGTTTACCGTAATCTTTCTGAGGTAATTTGTTCCCAGGAAGCAGAGAAAATAGCTAATTATATTGGGAAAGCCTTAAGGGATGAGAAATATATTGAGAGCGAGGGAAGGAAGGTCTGTCCCGAGGACTTTTTAATAATTATACCCTATAAAAAGAACATGTCCTGTTATGCAAGGGCTTTAGAGCAGGCAGGAATTCCCTTTTCACTAAGCGGAGGGGGAGAAATGGGAACCTGCGAGGAACTGGTTGAATTATTGGATGTTTTTAAGGCCCTTGCTGACCCCAATAATCCTGTTCCCCTTCTTGCTGCTCTTCGGGGCATCTATTTCGGGA
>PUKG01000295.1 GCA_003550445.1 Halobacteroidaceae bacterium | reverse complement strand
TGGATGGGAGTCGGTAGATGCCTTATTGAAAGAAGGTATGTCTTTTGCAGAAATCGCAAAAATTAAGGAAACTGATATGCCGGAAACAATTGGTAGGACAATACATAAACTGATTAAATAAAAATGGCAACTATCTCCTTGTATCAGATGGACCTGTAAGGTTAGGAATTGGAAATGGATATTATTATTTCTGAAAGCTGAAGATTATTGGATTTTGATAAGGATTTTCTCAATTATCCTATTCAGAGTTTAAAGATTAGCTCTCCTGTTTTTAGTTAAATGAACAAAAACAGTTATAAATCCTGGGAAAGCATTTTAACTGGAAGATTCCATAAAAATTTAATTAAAAAGAAATAACTCCTCCGGCAAAAAAGAACCAGAGGAGTTTTAAATTTGCGGATTTTACCAGGGTGATTTCAATCCCGGTTTTTTCTTTCCTTTTTCCGGAGCTTAAGAAAGGAATATTACAACCCATTCTCTATGGAG
Organism: Halobacteroidaceae bacterium; assembly: GCA_003550445.1. Lineage (GTDB taxonomy): Bacteria > Bacillota > Halanaerobiia > B1SED10-174 > B1SED10-174 > T1SED10-26. The sequence goes on along the minus strand of PUKG01000295.1, from coordinate 2,630 downwards.
CAGAAGAATTTTAAGCTGAATAGGAAGCAGCATAAAGATCGTTGTAAATTTGGGAAGTTTGTAAAAGTTGATTGTGGGTTCCTTTATCCTGGATCTGCCCGTCTTTCAGGACCACAATTCGATCAGCGTTTTCCACCGTGGAAAGCCGGTGAGCAATAATCAGGGCAGTTTTTCCTTTCAGAAGGGTTTCCAGCCCTTTTTGCAACAGGGCTTCAGATTCGCTGTCCAGGGAAGAGGTTGCTTCGTCAAGGAGCAGTATCGGGGCATCTTTCAATAAGGCGCGGGCAATGGCTATTCTCTGGCGCTGTCCGCCGGAAAGCTGAGTTCCGCGCTCCCCAACCTGGGTATCATAACCACGGGGAAGACGAGAAATAAATTCATGGGCATGAGCCGCCCGGGCTGCGGCAAGAACTTCCTCGATTTTTGCTCCTGGTTTTCCCAGAGCAATGTTTTCTCCCAGAGTGCCGTTGAATAAAAATGGTTCCTGCGGTACAAATGCGATCTGGTTGCGGATTCTGTCCAGAGGAGTCGAGGATAGAGGCAGGCCGTTTATGATAATATCCCCTTTATCCGGGGAATAAAAACCCAGCAAAAGACGCATAATTGTTGATTTTCCACTCCCACTAGGCCCAACCAGTGCCTGGATGCTCCCCGGGGGGATTTCCAGCTGGAAATCCTGGAGAATATTTTCCTGCCCGGGATAAGCGAAGGATATTTTTTGCAGGGCAACGGCGGGTTTTTGTGAGGGGTGGGGTTGATTTTTTAGGTGGGAATAGATTCTTGGTTCTCTGGGTAAATCCAGAATTTCCAGAACTCGTTCAGCTCCCGCCAGAGAACTTTGCATTTGGGTAACAAGGGTACCCAGGGCGGTAAAAAGGAAAGTAACGCTATTAATCATCTGCACCACAAAGATCAAATCTCCAAATGAAGCCATGTCCTGTAGGTAAAAGAATCCTCCTATAACCATTGTTCCTGCAAAGGTGAAAAAACCCGTGAAAGAATTAATTGCGTTCAAAGAGGCGTTGTGAACAACTCGACGGCGTGAAGTTTTTAAGACCGCCTGGTTTTTTTCACCGAATGTTTTCCGCAGTATTGTTCCCAGATTAAAAACCCGGATAATTAATTGGCCTGCCAGCATATCGCTGAGCTGCTCGGTAAGTCCTCCGAGACCCTTTTGAACTTCCCGGCTGCTGCGGCGGACCAGGCGGGCGAAGGGGAAATTAATTAAAGTTAAAACCACGGTAAATATCGTAACAAAAAGGGCAAGCTGCCAGTTTATTAATAAAATGATTGCCAGAGCAAGAACCCCACCCAGGACTGCTTCCAAAAGCCTCAGCAGATTGGGCCCGTAAGCTCCTTCTGTTGCTTTAATGTCATTGGTGGACCGGGAAATCAGGTCCCCGCTATGGTGTTCCTGATGGTAGCGGTAGGGGAGGGTCTGGGCCGAGTTGAAAACCTTCTGCCTCAGTCTGGCAGTGGTATTTTGGATTCCCTTCTCGAAAAGGTAATTGGTAACAGAATAATAGAGTGCCATAAAGGCCATTGCCAAAAAACCAAGAATTGTTGCTCGAATTAGCGTTTCCCCATCACCGGCAAGAGCAGCATCAATACTGGTCCTTGCCCAAAGGGCTACTGCCAGGTTGCGTAGCAGGGATGCAAGGCTTCGGCCGAGGAGACCGGTGTAATAAAGGGGGCGGGGATGGACCATCCCCAATATCCGAAAAAATATTTTTGTTTTCATAGACAGATCCTCCTTGGATGGGTTTTAACCCGCCTTGGTTTTTTCTTCTGCCCGGAACTGGGTCTGGTAAAGATGGTAATAGGGGCCTTTCCGTTGCAAAAGGTCATGGTGCGTGCCGCTTTCAGTAACTTTTCCTCCGGATATGACGAGGATTCGGTCGGCCTTTTGAATAGTGGAAAGACGATGGGCAATTATGATGGAGGTCCGGTTATGGGTGACCTGTTCCAGGGCCTTTTGAACTTTAGCTTCAGATTCTCCATCCAGGGAAGAAGTTGGTTCATCTAAAAGCAAAAGAGCTGCCTTCCGGAGAAGAGCCCGGGCCATTGTGATGCGTTGTTTCTGGCCCCCGGAAAGACGGGATCCCAGTTCCCCTACGGGAGTATCATAACCCTTTGGAAGCTGAGAAATAAAATGGTGGGCATTGGCGGTTTGGGAAGCCTGCACAATTTCTTTTTGGGTGGCTCCAGGTTTCCCGTAACCGATATTATCCGCTATACTGCCGGGGAAAAGGTACGGTTCCTGGGTTACTACAGCCAGGTTTTCCCGGAGACTTTTTAAATCCCAGTTATCCAGGGGATGGCCCAGGATCCGGATGGTTCCCTTTTGGGGTTTATAAAAGCCGGCAATTAGTTTGAGAATAGTAGTTTTTCCCGCCCCGCTTGGTCCTACCAGGGCAATTTTTTCTCCCTGGTTTACGGTAAAGCTTAGGTTAGAAAGAATAGGTTCATCTTCATATCCAAATGTAACATCCTTAAAACTAAGAATTGCCCGGGAATTGACAGGGCAGTTTTTTTGCCCGGAGGGTTCGGAGGGAAGAGAAAGGACTTCATCAACCCGGTTAACTGCGGCCAGGGTTGTCTGGGCCTGGCCAAGGAGTTGAGGGATCTGT
>PUKG01000067.1 GCA_003550445.1 Halobacteroidaceae bacterium | reverse complement strand
TAATCATAATTTCGACAGCCACCTTTTTTCTCCTGCCAAAAATTAACCCCCAAAAGGGGGGTTAAATTGGTCCCATCCTCATTTGATACTCCTGGCTTTTGTTTGGATTAACAATTCAACAATTAATTGGGAAACAGGTTAACCAAACTCCCCTTAAAAAGCCGGGTATTGCGGGAAAAGAAAACCTTTTCCCGCTTTTTTGCAAAACTTACATCTAACGGCAGGCTGTTTTTACCCTTCGTAAATTATTCTTCAATAAACTCAACTTCACTTATTTCATAAAGCTTTTGAAAATATTCATTCACCTTTGTATCGTAATTTTCTTCAAAAAGATCATTTTCAATCTGATCCCGAACCTCATTGAAAGGAACCACTTTTTCTTCTTCCCGGTCATAAACATAAATAATGTGGAAACCAAAGTTAGTCTCAACGGGTCCCTTTATTTCACCAACATCCATACCAAAAGCAGCTTCTTCAAATTCAGGAACCATCATTCCTCTCCCAAAATACCCGAGCTCTTCTCCATCCTCCATGTAGGCATCGAAGTCATCTCCGGACTCAATTGCCTCTAAAACCTCCAGGGCTTTTTCTTCCTCGTCATAAAGGAGGTGCCGGGCAGCTACCCTTTCATCCTGACTGTAACGACCAATATTATTCTGATAATATTCCTTTAGCTCTTCCTCGGTAACAGAAAACTCTCCAACCTGCATGTCAAGCAGCTTATCAATTAAAAGGTTGGTTTTAATAAGTTCCCTGTACTCTTCCTCGGTAAAACCTGCTTCTTCAAGGAAAAGGTCAAATTCTTCCTGGCTATCATAATCCTCCTGGTATTCAGCAAAGGCAAGATCAACTTCTTCAGAAGAAGCCTCCAGGCCATAATCCTTAATTTCTTGCATGAAAATGGTTTCCCAGATCATTTCTTCAATAACCCGGTTTTCAATAACCCTCAGCCATTCCTGCCCATCTGCAGTTGCAAAATCAATTCCCATCAGGTTTTGAACATGCAGTTTAAGCCTGTCAACCCGCTTCTCATATTCATCAGAATAAATCTCTTCCCCGTTAACCACCACAATTACCTGGCTGGCCTGAACAGTTACCAGCCCGGAAAACAAAAATAAAGCCACAGCCAAAAACAGGCCAAATTTCTTCATATAACCCTCTCCTCCTTAAGTTTTCGAAGCCCTTCCAAACAACTGTCCGGAACATTCAGGCTTCCAATTTGATCTTTCCCTTCAGGCGAGGGACCGTGACAATCAGAACCTCCTGTAGGCACAAGACCTTTTTCTTGGGACAAGCGCAAAAGGTAATCCGTAAAAAGAATGGGATGTCTGGGATGATAAACCTCAATCCCCATAAGTCCCTTTTTTTGCAAATTATCCACCCACTTCATATCCTGCAAATCAATTGGGTGGGCAATTACAGGTAATCCTTTTGCTTCTAAAAGTATTTCTATTCCCTCTTCAGGCCTGACCTTGTATCTGGGAACATATGCAGGCCTTCCTCTTTCCAGAAGCAGAGCAAAAGCTTTGTCAGTGTTTTTAAAAAAACCTTCTTTAACCAGAGCCCTTGCTACATGCATCCTTCCGGGGTTTGAGTTTTTCCTTAATTCTTCGGTGTTCTTCAGGACATATCCCAGGTTTTCCAGCTGGTAGAGCATTTTTTCCAGCCGGTCAATCCGGGCCCGGCGAAGGTCTTTCAAAAAAGCAAGAAGGTCCATATTCCTGTAGTCAAGATAATAGCCCAGAATATGGATTTCTTCGTCCCCTTCTTCAGTACTCAGTTCCACTCCCGGGACAAACTCTACCCTATTTGCAGACTTAAACCCCCCTTCAATACCTTTAACTGAATCATGGTCGGTAATGGAAAGGCCTTTAAGCCCCTTACTTTCTGCCCGGCGCAAAACCTCTTCGGGTGAATATTTCCCATCGGAAAAGCAAGTATGCACATGGAGGTCAACAGCCAATTTTATTCCCCTCCTGCCTATTATAACACTGGGTTGAAGGGTGTCAACTACTGGGAAGTACTTTATTTAATACTGTTCTCCAGTTTTCCCCCATTATTTTCAAAGCATTGCCATCTCCAAACCTTTTTATTAGTTCCTTGGCCAGAACAGGAAACCTGGTTACATTCTCCATTCCCTCGGGAGGAAAACCTATCCCATCAAAATCGGAGCCAAGCCCTACCCAATCAAAACCACACCTGTTGGAAATATATTCTATATGGTTAATAATGTCCTCAATTGAGGACTTTTTAGTCCCGTTTAGAAAGTAACTACTAAAGTTTATCCCGATAATTCCCTCAGTATCAGCAATCTTATCAATCTGATCATCCTTTAAATTCCGGGGATGGTTGCAAACCTCATAGGCATTGGAGTGGGAAGCAATTAAAGGTTTTTCACAGATCTCCGCAACATCCCAAAAGCTCTTCTCGGAAAGATGAGAAACATCAACTCCAATTCCCAGCCCGTTCATCGCTTTGACTATTTCCCTGCCAAGAACAGTAAGCCCCCCACCTGTACAGGTTTCTCCAACTCCATCTGCCAATTGATTCCGCTGATTCCAGGTCAGAGTAATAAGCCTTAACCCAAGGTGGAAAAAAGCGTAAAGAGAATCAAGGCTGCAAATGGCTTCCCCTCCTTCAAGGGCCATTAGCAACCCCGTCTTTTGGGGTTTTTTCTTTAAGGCCTCCATTTTTTCTCTGGAAGTTATTAGTTCCAATTTATCCGAATTGCTATCAACCAGTCGATGAAAAGCTCCCGCCATTTCCAGGGTCCTGGGAAGGGCCTGGAAAGGTTTGAATTTGCTCTCGACAAAGAGGGCCATTACCTGGAGGTTAACTCCTCCCTCCATTAACCGGGGTAAATCAAGGTGGCCATTTCCATTATTGGAAAAAAAATCATAATCAGGATCATTCATTACCCGAAGCATCGTGTCACAATGTCCATCTGCAGTAAAAATTGCTTCCATTCTTGCCCTCAGCCTCCATTTTTTCAAGTTTTAAACATTAACTAAAGAAAATTTTGCACATCACAAATTATACTTCTATACCGTTCCCTGTTAACCTTTAAAAAAGAAAAGACCTGTTTGCAAATTAATGCAAACAGGTCGACCTCAAACAAAC
>PUKG01000015.1 GCA_003550445.1 Halobacteroidaceae bacterium | reverse complement strand
TACAAGTATTCCCCACCTCACAAAATGGCCCTGGACCTTATCAGGTCAGGAAAAATGGGCACCCCTCGATCGGTTACAACCTATAACAGGACACCGTCTTTCTGGGAAGACGTGGGGATCAATAAAATAATTTTAAACTTTACCCTGCATAATTTTGATTTCCTTGTAGAGCTTTTAGGGGTCCCCAATCATGTTACCGCTCGAGGAATAGGGAACCACAAAAATGCTCATGTTGTGGCAACACTAAATTATTCAGACAGCATGGCCAGTGTTGATTGTTCTTCTATGGTTCCCCACGGATACCCTTTCAGCACCGGTTACAATATTGTTTGCTCCAAAGGAACAATTAATTATTCCGGCGAATTCGGGGATACCCCCAAGGAAAAAACCACGGTTTACCACGAAGACGGAACAATTGAGGAAATTTGCCCCCAGGGGGAAAACGAAAACAAGGTTGTAATGGAAAGGGTGTGTCAATCAATTCAACAAAACCTTGCCTGTCCAGACCTATCTGTAGAAGCAGCAATAAAATCACTGAAAATCGGACTTGCCTGCAATAAAGCCCTGGAAAATAACTGTGCTGTAGAAATTTAGTTCAATGCCTCCCATTTGGGAGGTTTTTTATTGCCTTAATTGAAGCACTCCAGCACAGAAAGAAACCTGAATAAAGGTCAGGGAAAAACCTTCTTTTTCCAGGCTAAAGGCAATATCTTCAATAATCGGATAATATTCATTTTCATCCCAATCATCTCCTGCTTTTTTCCGAGCACTTTGCATTGCCTTGCGGTCAGAAAAAGCAATATCGGCAATTATTATCCTTCCTCCCGGGTTAAGGAAATTTTTCAATTTAACCAGAAACTCAACCTTCTCCCAATCAGGAAGGTGATGTAGAGCGTAAGATAAAAGAATGTAATCAAACTTTTCCCCAATAATTTCCTCGGGGGGAAATTTCCTGGAAAAATCGTTTTTGATTAATCTTGCCTGGGGCATTTTCCCCCGGGCTTTTTCCAGCATTTTTTCCGAAAAATCTATCCCGGTTATTAAAGCCCCTTCTTCGTAAAACGATAAAACCCCTTCCCCGGTTCCGATACCAATATCAAGGATTTTTAAGCCTTCCTTCATATTAACAATATTCTTTATTAATTCCTGGGCCTTTTTATAACCGGCAAAAGGAAAGGAATCTTCCCTCTCGATACTCTCATCGTATCCCTCAGCCCATTTATCGAAAATTTCCCTATCCATTAATGATATCCCCTTTCCCTTCCAGACTTATTCCCACTCAGAAGCCAGCAATCCATAAACAATATGATCAGTAAAATAATTTTCCAGCCATTCTGCTTCTCTTACCAGACCCTCCTCCTTAAAACCCAGTCTTTCAGGAATAGCCATACTCTTTCTATTCTCTACTGAACACCTGATTTCCACCCTGTGTAATTTCCACTCCTTGAAGGAATAATCAATAAGTGCCCGGCAGGCTTTTGTAATCAAACCTTTCCCTGTATATTTTTCTCCGAGCCAGTACCCTATACTGGTGGACTTATTACCCCAGTCAATTCCATGGAAGCCTATAACCCCTGCAATCTGACCTCTGTACCATATCCCCAGGTGCAAACCCTGGTTTTCCGCAAATTGTTTCCTGGTTGAATTAATAAAGTTTCGACTGTCCTCAACTTTTTTATTTTTGTCCACCCAGGGTAACCAGGCTCTTAAAAAGTCACGGTTCTCTTCAACCAAAGCGAAAAGTTCCTCGGCATCTTTTGGTTCAAAAAACTTCAATTCAGCATCATCACTTAATTTATAACTAAGCAAAGAAATCTCCCCTTAGCAAAAATTTTTTTCCATAAAATAAATTTTTTCCCATTTATTCCGCAAAAGAAATCGTCCCAGAAAAACCCTGCTCTCAAACCCTTCTTCCTGGAAAAACTCCATTGGTCCATTTGGATATGGTGTTTCTTCCCCTGCTATTACGCTTAAACCCTGATAACCACGTTCTCGAGCCTTTAATACCAGATGTTTTATCAAGTACTTCCTGTAATCAATACCTTCTTTTGAAGACCCATAAATACAGGTAACAAAAAGGTTCTTATCTCTTTTTGCCGGTAGGGGGTAGGGACAGCGACTTTCCAGAATAAATTCCACTACTCCAACCGGTTCTTTACCATTAAAAGCAATAAATCCGGAAGCATTTAACCCCCATGGGATATTTTCTTCAAGTTCCTTTTCTTTTTTGTCAATATTTTTCATCCCGTTCTCTAACCCGCAAAAACCTGCAACTTTTTTAACTTTCCCACTGATTGTTTCAACTCTTTCCGGAGCTCCTACAGGGAGCTTTTTGGTTACCATTTCTCCTGGAAGGGGGCCTTTTTTCCTGTAAGAAACCAATAACTCCCTGGCTTTTCCTGGATAGGCCATTTTAAACCCATTTATTTCAATAATCCCCGGGAAATAGATCTTGTTCTTTTCCGCCTCTTCAGGATTTAAACCAATATCTATTCCCTTGAAAGGTAGTTTTAACTTTTCTGCTACCTCCCGTCCCTGTTCAATCATAAAGGTATTCCATAAACATCTTTCACCCCAGAAATAAAGGTTAACCCCTTTGCTATAATTTTCTTTTTCAACCATCTAACTCTTTCTCCCCTTCTCTCCAATAAGTTGAGCCATCTTTTTCCCGGTTTAAATAACCAGAATCAAATAACTCCCGCCTTAAAAGCAGGGGATCTCCAAAAGAATGATTATTTTCAAGAATTTTATTTATTTCTTTTTCTGAATATTCCTTTCCCCAATAGAAAAGCCCTGCAAGATATTCCAGGACCAAAAGTTGTTTTTTTCTTTTTCCCGGCCAGATCTTGAGTTTACCATTTTTATCGAAAAAATTCTTTATTTCCAAATTTATCTCAACCATAAAACACCTCTCCTTCTTTAATCCCCTTTTTAATGCTTTGTTTCTGATACCTTCCTATTTTGACTTCTTTAACATTTTACCTTCCTGTTTAAATAGATTTTTAACCAGAAGGATTAAACTGTAATTTGCCGAAGATTACCATAAATGAGAAAAGGCGGTGGCCAAAAATGAATTTCCAGCAGGACCTTGTTGCTTTTGCTTTGCTTATCGGATACTATCTTGC
>PUKG01000074.1 GCA_003550445.1 Halobacteroidaceae bacterium | reverse complement strand
TTGCAATTGGCTTCCTTCAGGAATCCGGCCTTGAGGCAGTTGCCCGGGACTATCCTGATGCCAAACTTGCCATCGTGGACAGCGATTACCTGGCTGACATGCCCAACGTAGCTTCCCTGGTATTCAAAGAGCATGAGGGTTCCTTCCTTGCCGGATACCTGGCCGGAGCCATGACCGAATCAAACGTTGTGGGCTTTGTAGGTGGAATGGAAGTACCGGTTATTTTCAACTTCCAGACCGGTTTTGAGCAGGGTGTTGAATATGTCAATCCCGATGCCACTGTCCTGATTAACTATGCAGGTGACTTTGGGGACCCCGGAACCGGAAAAGAACTTGCTGTAAGCCAGTTTGAGCGCGGCGCCGACATTATCTATCATGCTGCAGGCGGAACTGGTATGGGTGTTTTTGAAGCAGCAGAAGAAAATAATTTCTATGCCATTGGTGTTGACAGCGAACAGGATGGAATAGCTCCTGGATATATCCTGACTTCAATGCTGAAGAGGGTAGATGTTGCAGTTTACAATATTATTGCTGACCTGGTAGAAGGTGAATTTAACGCTGGCGTTCACCGTTTTGGTGTAGCTGACGGTGGTGTCGGCCTGACCGACTTCCCCTACACCGACCACCTCATTCCCGATCAGTTAAAACAGGACATTGAGGTTATTAAAGAAATGATAATTGCTGGGGAAATTGAAATTAGCAGTGCCCACGATTAATTTTAGCTAAAGAAGTGGAAAGATAGCAAAGGAGGGGCTGCCCCCTCCTTTGCTCTTCTTAGGAGGGAATGGGTTTGGAAAATATCCTGGAATTGAAAAATATAACCAAGCGTTTTCCAGGGGTGGTTGCCAATGACCAGATTTCCCTGGAAATCAGAGCTGGAGAAATTCATGCCCTAGTTGGGGAAAATGGGTCTGGAAAGTCTACCCTGATGAATATTCTTTACGGTCTTTACAATGCTGATGAGGGGGAAATTTTTCTCCGGGGAGAAAAAACCCAGATTTCTGAACCCCGCCAGGCTATCGACCATGGGATCGGAATGGTATTTCAGCACTTTATGCTGGTTGAACCCCTGACGGTTTTTGAAAACGTAATTCTCGGTTCCGAGCCGCAGAAAAGGGGTTTTATTGATTTTAAAGGGGCTGAAAAGGAAGTTGCCCGTATTTCCAAGGAATATGGGCTCCGGGTGGAGACCAAAGCCCGTGTGGAGGATATTTCCGTGGGGCAGCAGCAGCGCCTGGAAATTTTAAAAGCCCTTTACCGGAAAGCAGATATTTTAATCCTTGACGAACCTACAGCAGTTTTAACTCCCCAGGAAACAGAAGAATTATTCCAGGTAATGCAAAACCTGAAAGAGCAGGGAACAACAATAATTTTTATTACCCATAAAATCCGGGAAGTCCTGGAAATCTCCGACAGGGTAAGCGTTCTCCGCCGGGGAAAACTTGTAGGAACGAAAAATACAGCAGAAACCGACCGGCCGGAATTAGCGGAGATGATGGTTGGCCGGGAGGTCCTTCTTAGAGTTGAAAAAGAAAAAGCCCAGCCCGGAGAAAAGGTTTTCTCTATCTCCGACCTTGAAGTTAGGGATCAGAGGGGAACCAAGAGGGTAAAAGGAGTTTCGCTGGAAATTCGCAGCGGGGAGATCCTCGGTATTGCGGGTGTTGAGGGAAATGGCCAGCAGGAAATGGTTGAAGCCATTACCGGCCTTCTCCGTCCGGAAAAGGGGAAGGTTAACCTTGAAGGAAACGAATTACAGCACCTGAATGCCATGCAGATCAAGAAAAAAAGGATGGGCTATATACCCGAGGACAGGCATAAAAGGGGTCTTATCCTTGATTTTAACGTTGCCGACAACCTCATCCTGGGCTTTCATACCGAACCTCCCTTTGTCCAGAGATTTTTTATTCGTAACGAGAAAGCCATTAAAGACAATGCTGCAAAACTTGTTGAGGAATTTGATGTTCGCCCGCCAAATATTCAACAGCAGGCCAGCACATTTTCCGGGGGTAATCAGCAGAAAATTGTTGCTGCACGGGAATTTTCCCGCAAACCAAGGTTTTTGATTTGTTCTCAGCCGACCCGGGGTCTTGATATTGGGGCAATTGAATTTATTCACAGCCAGATTATTGAACAGAGAGATAAAGGGGCGGCAATTTTGCTGGTCTCTGCTGAACTGGACGAGATCCTTTCCCTTAGTGACCGAATTTCGGTAATGTATGAGGGAAGGATTGTTGGAGAGATGCCTGTCGAGGAAGCTAATGAAAAGAAACTGGGTAGCTTAATGCTCGGAGGCGAAGCACAGGAAGGAGGGGATCCGGTTGAAACTGGAACAGGGTAGCCTTACCTCCAGGGAGATAATAACGCCAATAATTTCTGTAATCCTTGCCCTCCTGGTGGGAGCAGTATTTATTTTAATAGTTGGGGAAAATCCAATTGAGGCTTACTGGGTTCTCTTTTCCAATTCCCTTGTTGGAGTCAGCAGTATTGCAGCAACCCTGCAAAGGGCTACGCCCTTAATTTTTACCGGCCTTGCCGTTGCTTTTGCCTTCCGCTGCGGACTTTTTAACATTGGGGCCGAAGGGCAGCTTTATGTTGGCGCAATGGCTGCTGTAATTGTTGGTGTTACTTTCAGCGGGCTGCCAAAAATTATCCACCTGCCCATGGCTGTCCTGGCCGGGATGATTGCCGGTGGTATATGGGCTGCAGTTCCAGGGCTTCTAAAGGCCAAGCTTGGAGTACACGAGGTAATTAATACCATAATGATGAATTTTATTGCTTATTTCCTAACCGATTACCTTGTTACGGGTCCTTTCCATGGAGGCCGTTGGACCCCGGAAACGGCAAGAATTTTCCCCACAGCCGAACTTTCTCGCCTCTTTCCCCCTACCCGGTTAAATACTGGAATTTTTATTGCCATTGCTGCAATAATCCTGGTTTATATTATCCTCTGGCGGACAAGGATTGGATACGAAATCCGGGCAGTGGGTTTTAATCCCACGGCTGCAGAGTACGGGGGGATAAGTGTTTCCCGTAATATGGTTATGGCAATGGTTTTTAGCGGGGCTTTAGCGAGCCTTGCGGGAGTTGAACAGATTTTGGGTGTTCACGGTAGATTTATCCAGCGTTTTTCTCCTGACCTTGGTTTCATGGGAATTGCGGTCG
>PUKG01000261.1 GCA_003550445.1 Halobacteroidaceae bacterium | reverse complement strand
TGCTGGTAACGGTGGCATTTTCCCAGGGCAAAACGTTGAATTCCAAGTAATCCGAAAGTAGTCAATAACAAAACAGTACTGATTATTGTTGCCCCGGAAAAATCAAGGCTGCCCCGGATCCTGAAAAAAATGGCGGAAGCAAAGGTGTCATAACGAAGTATTGACACAGCACCAAAATCCCCAAGGATGTATAGCGCTACAAGAGTTGCTCCGGCGATAATTGCCGGTCGGAGAGCGGGAATGGTAACCTGAAAGAAAACCCCTGAAGGGCTTTTCCCACAGGCCTGTGCGGCTTCTTCAAGGTTTGTATTCATGCGGCGAAGGGCAGCAGAGACAATCAAAAAAACATAAGGAAAGGTAAAAGCAGCCATAATTAAAGCTGTAACAGGGAGGTTGTAAATAGGTAGGTTGGTTTCCCTAAAAAGGATTAAAAAAGCCAGGGCCCCAATATAGGGAGGTATAACAAGGGGCAATGCAAGTCCCCACCTCCAGAACCTGTTACCCCAAAGGGTTGTTTTTTCTACAGCCCAGGCCAGGCTAATCCCCCAAAAAGTTGCTATTACTGTGGATAAGGCCATCAGGCTCAGGGTTCGAGAAAAAAGTTCAAAAAGACGCTGGTTAAACAATTGAACCCAGCGGGACCAGCCGTCCCCCATTGCTTCAAAAGCAATAACAATAATTACAAGAGAAGCAAGAAGGGCAAGGATCGCAGGCATCGTCCAGAGAAAAGATCTGTTTACGATGGTTTTAATCAACGTAGCCAACCCTTTCCATTATTGAAACCGTCTCCGGCCAGAGAGAACCCAGGCTGGAAAGCTCAATATCCATGTGTTTATAGCTATCAATTGGCCGGGCAAAGTCAAGGACGGGAACATCGGGGTGGAGAGGAGTTTCAAAACTTAATTCAGAGAATTTTTTTTGTTGTTCGGGCTGGAGCATAAATTCGATTAGTTTAAGGGCTTTTTCCTCCCCGGGAGAACCGGAAATAAGAGCAACTCCAGCAATATTTACAAATGCCCCCATCTGTCCTTCCTCCTGGTCGGGATAAACGACCTTTACATTGTTATTATTTGCTTCCTGTAACTGGAGGTGGTAGTAATAATTGTTTACAAGCCCGATTGCAATTTCTCCCCTTCCTACTGCCTGCCGGATATCAGTATGGCCATGAAGAATTAAAGGTTCATTATCAATAAGCTGTTCAAGGAAATCAGTGGTTTTTGCTTCTCCCCAGTAAGCCCGGAGGGCGGTAATGTGAGAAACCATTGAAGCATTACCGGGGCGGGTCAGGGCAAATTTCCCTCTGAATTCCTCCCTGGTTAAATCTTCCAGGGTCTGGGGGGCTTTTTCGGGAGAAATAACATCAGGATTATACATTAAAACCCGGGAACGGGCGGAAATTCCAATCCAGGAATTGTCCTGAGCCCTGAACTGGGTGGGAATAACCTCCAGAGATTCAGTATTAATTGGCTGGAGAACCCCCTCTATTCTAAGAAATTCCATAATTCCGGCATCATTGGCAAAAAACAAATCTGCCTGGGGATTATCCTTTTCGGCGATTATTCGGTGGGCATATTCTGGAGCTCCACCAGAAAGAAGGCGAACCCCGATTCCGGTTTTTTCTGAAAATTCTTTCAATATTGGCTCGATAAATTGTTCCCGTCGACCGGAATATATTACTAAATCCTCTTCTTGTTGTGAACAACCGGTAAAAACAAGAAGGAAAAAGAGTGCAAGAGTAAGAAATTTAAACATAGGTGGACCTCCTGGCCATTGATTTTGAATATCATTATCAATTATAACCTATTTTTTTTATTATGGCAACTCGGTTTTGAGGTGAGGTTATTGTTAAAAGAAAGCAGGGAAGTAATACGTGAAGTGGGACTGGCGATTTTACCAATTACTTTTTTCGTGGTAATTTTGCAGCTTTTTTTCCTTGACCTTCCCCTTGCCAGCCTGGGACGTTTTCTTTTTGGGGCCCTCCTTGTAAGCCTGGGGCTTTTCCTATTTTTACAGGGGGTAAGGGTTGGCCTCCTGGCCATGGGAGAGATGGTGGGGGCGGAAATGCTGGAGAAAGGAAATATTGTTACTATTCTTTTGATTACTTTCGTCCTTGGTGTTGCGATAACTATTGCCGAACCGGGGGTGCAGGTTTTAGCCCTTAATGTTGACCTGGTGACCGGAGGAGAACTAAGCAATACCCTCCTGGTTTGGGTGGTTGGGTTGAGCCTTGGCATATTTCTCGCCTTTGCTATTTTACGGATTTTCCTGGGTATAAGAATGGGCTATATCCTGGCAATTGGTTATGCAGTGATAATTATATTTTCTTTTTTTACTCCGGCAAATTTTGTCCCAATTGCCTTTGATGCAGGAGGGGTTACAACCGGGCCCATGACAGTTCCTTTTATCCTGTCAATAGGATTGGGTGTGACTTCGGTCCTGCCCCGGAGATCAGAGATGGGTGATACCTTTGGATTAATGGGCCTTGCTTCTCTTGGCCCCGTCCTGGGTATAATGCTCCTGGGGGTGTTGTTCAATTGATCCTAAATCAGTTGTGGTCAATAACCCGTGAAATATCAATGGCTCTGGCTCCCCTTGTTATCTTCTTTCTCCTTTTTCAGGTTATCTATGCCCGGAGACCCTGGAGTTTTGTCCGGCAGGTTCTAACAGGAACAGTGCTTGCGGCTGTGGGCCTGATTTTTTTCCTGTTTGGGGTCCAGGTGGGATTCATGCCGGTGGCCCGGGAAATGGGGGCGGGACTTGCAGCCCTGCAGAGACCCTTTTTACTCATGGGCCTTGGTTTTTTATTCGGCCTCCTTGCAACAATCGCAGAACCAGCAGTTTGGGTCCTTTGCGGGCAGGTAGAGAGGGCTTCGGGGGGATACATACCGGAAAAATTAATTCTGGTGGTTTTATCCCTGGGAGTAGGGGTATTCGTGGCCTTGGGTATGGGTAGAGTTAGTTTCGGCTGGCCCCTTTACTTCCTCCTTATACCCGGCTATATCCTGGCCATTATTTTAATTTTTTTCTCTACCCCCACATTTATTGCTGTGGCATTTGATGCGGGAGCAGTAGTTACGGGCCCAATGATTGTAACTTTTGTTATGTCCCTGGTTGTGGGGATTGCCGGAGCAATCGAAGGACGGGATCCAATTCTTGATGGTTTCGGGC
>PUKG01000150.1 GCA_003550445.1 Halobacteroidaceae bacterium | reverse complement strand
CGGGAAGTCCCCGTACCATATCCCTCATTAATTCCTGGGTTAAGTGGGCCATAACTTTTTTCCCGTTTTCTGCTGCAATTCTTTCCACGTAAGCCCGGGTTTCTGGTTTTAATGTCCTGTGACTGGCGAAAGCCTTGAAAATCCTATTTTTGGGGTATAGGTTAATAAAAAGCCCGATAAAAGGGTTGCCTATTTTTAATAAAGGAGAAACCGGAGGGTGCAGAGGGCCCCCTCCAATGTGAATCGTCCCCATAATTTTTTCAGGGTACTTATGGGCGGCAATCTGGGTAACATAGCTTCCCAGGGAAAGACCTGCCAGAACTGCCTTTTCAATTTCAAGTTCATCCAGGAGTTGCGAAATAAAATCGGCAGTAGTTTCTGAGAAGGGAAGATTATTATCAATGGGAGAAGACTTCCCGTGGTAAGGCATGTCCCAGATAATAACCCGGTATTTATCCTGCAGGCCCTCTACCTGCCCTTTAAAAGTTTCGTGATTCATGTTGATCCCGTGGGAAAAAATTAATGCAGGAGCATTATCCGGACCATAAACCTCGTAATAAACTTTCCCCAGATTATTTTCAAAATACATGAACTTTTCTCCCTTCAGTTTAAATTATTTCTACTGTCCCGGTTTCACCGTTTACTTTAACCATCTGCCCATCTTTAAACCTTTTTGTTGCCTCCTTTATTCCCACCACTGCAGGGACTCCATATTCTCGGGCTACCACCGAACCATGGGATATAGGTCCTCCCGTTTCCATAATCAAAGCCCCGGCATTGATAAAGAGGGGCGTCCAGGCAGGATTTGTTCCCCTTGTTACCAGTACATCTCCTTTTTCCAGTTTAGGTCCCTGCTCTGGAGAGCTTAAAACCCTTACCCGTCCACTGCAGACCCCTGCAGATACGGGAATGCCAGTTAATATTTCGTCTCCTTCTTCAACAGGGTAATAAATACTCTCTCCGGTGCTTGTAATAATCCGGGGGGCCTTTATTAAAAGGTTTTTCTCGTATTCTTCCCTGTTTGCTTTCACCAGTTCCTGGAGGTTTTCTCCCTTTTTAATTTCCTCGAACCTGAGGAAAAAAATATCATTTTTATCATCTATTTTACCCTCAAGGACAAATTGTTTCCCGATATCTAAAAGAATTTCCCGGTAAATGGAAAACATCTGGGTTAAAGCATACTTGGAATGCTCCCTGAGACCAAAGGTATGACGATAGCTTTTCAGCAAACTCTCTACTTTTTTTGCTTTCCCTTTTTCTCCTGCTTCAATCAGCCTTCTTTTAATACTCGCAATGGCTTTTTCCGCTTCTTGTTTTCCCTTTTCGAAATTTTCAATCCCATTTTTATAACTTCCGTTATCGATATAGGACTGGATTAAATCGATTACATACCCGGGTTCTTCTTTCCACTGGGGAACACCCAGGTCAATTTCCTGGTTGGAGCGGGTTCCAAATCGGTCTAAAAAATCCTGAATTTCCTTTTCTCCGGGATGGGGCTTTTTACCTTCTTTATCATATTTTTCCGCAATCTGCATTAGCTCGAGCCCCATTTCAGTGGTTATATTGTGGGGAACGGATTTTTCCACAAGAGAAAACTCCGAGGTATCTTCAAAGTGGGGGCTGGCAATTTTCCTGGCTTTTTCAACATTATTCATAACCGGGGCAATATAAGAGAGGGTTCCAAAGCCTGCCAGGGTATATCTTCCAATATCAATTATTTCCAGCTTTTCTTCCAGAGTGGAAGCTTTTTCCCTTAGATTTTCAATCCTTCGGGGCCAGTCATCCCATTCTCTCAAAGCTTTTTCCCTGGCTTTTTTGGGAAATAATTTTCCATATAAACCCTTAAAGGCCATTGGAGCAGCAATTTTTAATATGGGAATTAGTTTTTTTATGGCCCAGGAAACCATCCTGCTTTTTTGCCCGGTAAGCTCTTCTTGGTTTCTCTCCAAAACCTGGGTAAGAGCTTTTGCAGTAATTGGTTCCTGCTCGGCAAATAACTCATTGTTTATTACATCTTTCCATTACTTCTCTTTTCGGAGAGCTTCGGTCATATCCAGAAACATCCTTCCCCCGGCCGCCTGAAACCACCAGAGGTCTTCCTGGTCTTTGATCCTTTTATCAAAAAGTCTGGCGGGAAATAAAAACATCTTTTTAAGAAGGCTTTCTCCAGCCGGAGTCAGGGGTTCCTGCATTCCCTGGGAAACCAGGCTAAAGTTAACATGGATCCGGAGCCCTTTCTTCTCCCGGGGGGACTTGGGAGGGGGAAAAAGAGACGTAATAGGGCGGGTTTGGACCAGGTAGAATTTCCCGTCAGCAAAGGTCCATTCAATGTCCTGAGGCGACCCAAAATATTGCTCAACCGTCCTTCCCAAATTCAAAACTTCCTCAATTTCTTCCTTACTTAATGAAGCAGTGTATATTTTTTGGTTTGGGACTGGTACAAGCTCAATTCCCTTATCTGTCCTAACAGTCATTACATCTTTTTCCTGGATTCCTTCTTTTATGATTTTTCCATTCTCTTTTTTCACAAACCATTGATCAGGTGTAACCTCTCCTCCAACAATGGCTTCTCCCAGGCCCCATGATGAGTTTAAAAGCATTCGGTCCCGCCTTCCGCTCACGGGATCGGCGGTAAACAAAATCCCAGATTTTTCTCCATCTATCAGCCTTTGAACTACAACTCCGTGGGAAATTTCCAGGCCGTGGATATTGTTTTCAAGCCTGTAAGAAATTGCCCTTCCATTCCAAAGAGAAGCCCAGCAGAGTTTAATATATCCCAAAAGGTCTCCTTGTGAAGTTACATTTAAAAAAGTATCATACTGCCCGGCAAAAGAACTTCCGGGGAGATCTTCTGCCGTTGCAGAAGACCTTACTGCAACTGCCGGACTGCCCATTTCCCTGTAGGCTATTTCAATTTCATTTTTTATTTCTCCAGGCATTTCTCCCTTTTCAAAAAGGGATTTGATTTTTTCGGAAATATCTTCAAGTATTGAGGTATCCTTTATTTCTGCTTCTTTTAACAGGTCACTGATTTTCCCCTCCAGGTTATTGATTTCAATAAATTTTTGATAGGCCTCGGTAAGGACCACAAACCCTCCCGGAACCGGAAGCCCTGCTGAAATCATTTTTCCAAGATTGGCTCCCTTGCCTCCGGCCTGGTTAAAGTTTTTTT
>PUKG01000048.1 GCA_003550445.1 Halobacteroidaceae bacterium | reverse complement strand
GCAAGCATAATATTAACCGTTGCTCCAACACTGGGATAATCAAGGTAGATTTTTGCCCCTTTTAATTTTTTCGCGGCCTTTACTTCAACCACTCCATGGTCTAAGTGGACATCTGCTCCCAGGGCTTTAAATCCTTTCAGGTGTAGGTCGATGGGCCGATTTCCTATTGCACACCCTCCGGGGAGGGCAATTCGGGCTTCCCCGTTTCGGGCAAGCAAAACACCAAGCAGGTAATAGGAAGCTCTTAGTTTGCGAACCAGTTCATAGGGGGGTTCTGCAAAGTGTGCCTGTTCGGGGTTAATTGTCATTGTCCCCTGGTCATAGGTTACCCGAACCCCCATGGCTTCCAGGATCTGCTTCAGGTGGATAACATCTCTAAGGTCGGGAATATCATCCAACTGGGTTTCGCCTGCTGCTAAAAGGGCGGCATTAATTATGGGGAGGGCTGCGTTTTTTGCTCCGCTTGCCCTAACCTCTCCCTGTAATCGTTTTTCCCCTGTTAAAAATAATTTGTCTCCCACTCCCGAGCCTCCTTAGTGTAAATGGATCTGTTTTTCAATAAAAGTTTTTCAAATTAATCTCAATCCTAATCTTTATATCGGGCAGCCTTAATTCGAGCAACAGCCCGCTCCATGGCCGCCCGAGCCCTTGCACTATCAAATTCTTCTTTTTTCAGCCTTTCTTCTGCCCGTTTTTTAGCTTCCATGGCCCTTTCTATGTCAATTTCTTCAGGGAGTTCAGCCGTAGCAACAAGGACAGTAATCCTTTGGGGAAGGACTTCCATGACCCCCTGGCTTATTGAAAGGGGCAGAAAACCTTCCTCTTCAGAACGCTTTATTCTCAGCACCCCAATTTCCAGGCTTGTAACAAGGGGAAAGTGTTCCGGTAAAATCCCGATTTCCCCGTCAACGGCAGGAGCAATAACCATTTCTACTTCCTCCCGTAGCAAGACCCTTTCCGGTGTAATTATTTCCAGCTCAACCTTGGAGGCCATCCGTTACTCCTCCTTCAGTTCCTTTGCCTTTTGCACCGCTTCGTCAATAGTTCCTACCATGAAAAATGCTTCTTCGGGAAGGTCATCATGACGCCCTTCAAGGATTTCCTTAAAGCCCCGAATGGATTCTTCTAATGGAACATATTTACCAGGACGGCCGGTAAACTGCTCGGCCACGAACATGGGCTGAGATAAAAAGCGCTCGATCCTCCTGGCCCTGTTTACAACCACTTTATCTTCCTCGGACAGTTCATCCATACCCAGGATAGCAATAATGTCCTGGAGGTCGCGGTAGCGCTGGAGAACCTCCTGGACCCTCCGGGCAGTGTTATAGTGCTCATCGCCAATAATATTGGGATCCAGTATCCTGGATGTTGAATCCAATGGATCAACTGCCGGATAAAGGCCCTTCTCCGCAATAGAACGGGAGAGGACAGTAGTAGCATCCAGGTGAGAGAAAGTTGTGGCCGGGGCGGGGTCAGTAAAGTCGTCAGCAGGGACAAAAATTGCCTGAACCGACGTAATAGAACCCTTCTTGGTTGAGGTAATTCTTTCCTGCAGGGCACCAAGATCAGTGGCAAGGGTGGGCTGATAACCCACCGCGGAAGGCATCCGTCCAAGTAGGGCGGAAACTTCAGATCCGGCCTGGATAAAACGGTAAATATTATCAACAAAGAAAAGAACGTCCTGCCCCTGTGTATCACGGAAATATTCAGCCTGGGTAAGGGCGGTCAACCCTACCCGCATTCTCGCTCCGGGAGGTTCATTCATCTGGCCAAAAACCATAGCCACCTTGTCAATTACTCCCGATTCCTTCATTTCCATCCAGAGGTCGTTTCCTTCCCGGGTCCTTTCTCCAACTCCGCCGAACACGGAAAAGCCGCCGTGCTGAGTAGCAATGTTGTTAATAAGCTCCATGATTATAACAGTTTTACCAACACCGGCACCACCGAAAAGGCCGATCTTCCCCCCTCGAACGTAAGGTTCTAGAAGGTCAATTACCTTGATTCCGGTTTCAAATATTTCAGTGGTGGTTTCCTGCTCATCAAAACGGGGAGGACTTTTGTGGATCGGGTGGTAGGCTTCTGCTTTAACCTCCCCCATTTTATCTATAGGTTCACCAAGGACGTTGAAAACCCTCCCAAGGGTCCCTTCTCCAACAGGAACGGAAATCGGGCCTCTCAAATCCCGGGCAGGCATTCCCCTTGTTAGCCCTTCAGTTGCGTCCATAGCAACGCAACGCACCCGGTTATCACCAAGGTGGTGCATTGTCTCTATGGTCAGGTCAATTCCTTTTTCTTCATCTTCTATTTTGATTGCTCCGTAAATATCGGGCAGTTTTCCCGAGGGAAAGTAAACATCGACTACCGGGCCGATTATCTGGATAACGCGCCCGATATTTTCCTTTTCACCAGTCATATTACAGACCTCCTCACGCACATCATTTCAGAGCCTCGGCCCCACCAACAATTTCAGAAATTTCGGTGGTAATTTCTTCCTGCCGGGCCCGGTTATAGGAAACGGTCAGGGTTTCAATCATTTCCTGTGCATTTTCTGTTGCTGAATCCATCGCAGTCATCCTGGCACCAAATTCACTTGCCTTTGACTCAAGCAAAGCCCCGTAGATGACATTTTCTACTGAATGAGGTAAAACAAGGTCCAGAATTGTATAGGGGTCAGGTTCCATAATGTACTCCCTCCGCCCCTCCTGGGGATCCATCTCCCTTTTTTCAAGGGGCAGGAGAGGGATCAATAGGGGTCTCTGGCTCAGGGCTGACTGGAATCTGGTATAAGCCATTAAAACCTGGTCGGTTTTTTCCTGGATAAAATCTTCCACCAGGATTTCTGCCAGTTCCCGGGCCAGGTCAAAAGAAGGATAGTCAGGAATATCAATAAAATCCCTGGCTATTTCATAGCCCCTTGACCGCATAACGTCCCGTCCTTTTTTTCCAACGGTAATTAATTTAAGCTGGGGGAATTCCCCTAGTTCCTGCTCCACCATCTTTATTACCCGGTGGTTGTAACCCCCGCAGAGCCCCCGGTCAGCAGTGAATAACAATACAGTTATCCTGTTGATTTCCCGGTGAGCAAGTAAAGGGTGCAGGTCAGGGTCAATTGTTGCAGAAATCCCCCTGATTACATCCTGAGTTCGCTCAAAAAAGGGTCGGGTTTTTTCTGCCCGCT
>PUKG01000244.1 GCA_003550445.1 Halobacteroidaceae bacterium | reverse complement strand
GCAGCTAATTCCTGTTCCCGTTTTGTGTATCCAAGCTCTTCTAATATATTCGCTGCTATTCCCGCGGTTAAGCGGGCATGACGTTTGCCGTGTTCCGTAAAGCCAAGAGCAGCCAGGTTGGCATCACCCATTTCCATATAACAATTAATTCGCTCATCATCACGAATATCTTTTAAAGTTATTGTTCCCATCCTGTTCCCTCCTCCCCGGTTTTTTCCCGGTAAGCTTTTAAAATAAGCCGAGCGCTTTCTTCAACTGAAAGATTATCTGTCTTCAGGAAAAAATCACTTTCCTCACGTGCCTTTCCCAGCCTATTTTTTTGAGCCAAAAACCTGTTTTCGGGAATATCCCTTTTTCTTCTTTCCTTTGCAGTTTCCAATTCACAATCTAAAACAACCAGGAAACTGGGGTCCTGGCGTTTCCATAAATAAGGATTGGAGGAGTGTTCCTGAGAAACAGTCTCCACAGAAAACCCCATTTCCCGGAGTTTTTCCACCAGGGTGGTTTTGCCTGCAGCACAAACCCCTACAATCATTATTTCTGGTTTCATTTTTGCTCCCCTTAAAGCGGTAGGGACAGGTAAAAAGACCGGGCTTTATGGTCCCGAGGACCCGGTTCTAATCCCAATAAAGCCAGGGTCATATCATCCCGGGGTCTCTTTTTTTCGAGTTCAAGAACTTCTCTGAATAAATCCTGTCCCAGTTGCTGCAGGGGAATTTCCCCCTTCTTCAATCCAGCTTCAAGGAAAGGAAAAACCTCCCCTTCCTTTGATCCGGCTTTATAAATCCCATCGGTAAAAGCTGCAACTCGAAGGTTCTCCTCCAATTCCACCTGTTGAATATCCGGCCGTAATAAAGGGTGAACCCCTATTGGGGGGACAATTTTTTCTAAAACCTCAATCTCACCACCAGGGTGACTAATAATAACCGGAGTGTTGCAGTTCCGGGTTATTAAAAGGGTTTTTGAAGAAGTATCCACAGAAAGAATAGTAAGGGTGGCCGAAACTTTTCCGTGTCTCATGGTATAAAGATAGTCGTGAACAGCTCTGGCCACAGCACCATCCCTGGCCCCATCACCTATCATAGAAACAGCCTTATTGACAACGAGGGAGCTAATCCTTTTTGCCCCTGGTCCGCTACCCTGACCATCAACAAGAATCAGTGAAATTCCTCCCCGGGGCCTTTCCACGATTTCGGCTGTATCTCCTCCCTGGGATTGACCAAATTTATTTGTTTTATTTATTGCAATTTGGACCTGCACAATAAAACCTCCTGATGGAGTTACCAAAAACACGGGCCGAAGCCCGTGTTTTTAGCTTGCTGGTTTGCAAATTATCTCTTTTATCTTCGAAGCAAAAATATTTTGTGAATGTTCAGGGAGGACAACAATTGCCGTATCCGCACCACGGCCGGCTCCCCCTACGGCAATAATATCCTCACCGTATGGGATTAAGCCTGAATCCAGTGCCATAACCGAAATCTCCAGGCCGACTTTTACTCCCTGACCTAACATCCTTAATGAATGAGCAACCATCTCTCCGGGGTAAAGACCTCCAAATTTATTCCTTACAGCCCGTCCCACTCCACCAAGCAAATGGGTAGTGGTAAGAACCTTTACTCCCTTATCAGAAAAATCCTTGCGTTGCTCTTCAGTCATCTCATCTTCTCCAGGATTTCTAAAACCAATTTGATGAGTAACACAAATAACGTTTAAACCCTTATTAAGGAACTTTTCTGCAGTAGCACCTGAATTGGAAGCAACCACAACGTTTTTAATATTCAATTCATTTGCCCTTTTTATCGCAAGATCAACCGTCTTTTCAGTATTATCCGGACCTGGCTTGGCAAAATACACTTGACAAACCTCCTCAATAGGCTGGTTCTTGAACAACCCTCATATCAGTTATTGGCCAGTAAACCCAGAAAGCTTTTCCGGAAATCGAATTAAACTCTACCATCCCAACATGAGGAAAACGACTATCAGAACTATTGCTCCGGTTATCCCCCAAAACAAAGAGTTCTTCCTGGGTAACCTCATAAGGGCCATAGTTTCTCCGGGGTGGATCCTGGATATAATCCTCCTCCAGAATGTCTCCATCTATAAACACATCCCCACCCCTTAACTCCACCGTTTCTCCGGGAAGGCCAATTACCCTCTTAATAAACTTATCGTTGGGTGCTCCTCGAGGTTCAAAGACAATTACTTCGCCTCTTTGGGGCTCTCGGAACCGGTAAATGAATTTATTTACAAATAACCGCTCTCCGTGGTAAAAGCTCGGCTCCATTGAAGGACCTTCCACCACAAATGATTGAACAACAAAAGTAATAATAAAAAAGGCAAGAACCCCGGCAATCAGGATTGATTCAAGGAATTCTCGAAACTGCGATTTATCCTTTTTTTTAGCCCTTCCCATTGGTTTTCTACCTTCCTTTTACTTTTTCTGTTTCCCCTCATCGCCCTGCCTGCGTCCGACAGCACTTTTAATTATTTCCAATTCAACCTCAGGCGCAAAACGGACTTTAAATCCGTCCTCTTTTACCTGGGTTATTACCCCTTTAAACCCACCAATTGTTACTATATGGTCACCAGCTTTTAATTCGGTGATCAATTTTCGGTGTTCTTTTTGCTGTTTTTTCTGGGGCCTGATCAGGATAAAATAAAACACACCAAAAATCAGAACCCAAAATAAAATCATTCCAATACCAATTCCGCCTTCTCCATTTTGTGCCACAAACAAACTATTTAACAAAATTTGCATTTGTAAGGCTCCTTTCCAGTTTTATTCAAACTATGTCCTTCCACAAAGATAATGCAAAGTCCTTCTTAAAACTCTTTATATTCATCAAGAAAATCACTTTTATACTGAATAAAATTCCCTTCCCCAATAGCCGCCCGGGCTTCCTCCATCAATTGGGCCAGAAAAAACAGGTTGTGGAAAGTTGCCAGTCGCAACCCTAAAATTTCCTTCTGGCGAAATAGGTGGTGTATATAAGCTTTGCTGTAATTAGTGCACACCTCACAGGGACATTTTCCCTCAACAGGATGAAAATCATTTTTGAATTTTGAGTTTCTAATATTTATTCTACCCTTTCGGGTAAAAAGGGAACCCATTCTTCCAGTTCTGGTTGGAAAAACACAATCAAACATATCGATTCCCCATGTAATCCCTTCCAGTAGATCTTC
>PUKG01000033.1 GCA_003550445.1 Halobacteroidaceae bacterium | reverse complement strand
GTCTTCTTTATATTTACTTCAGAATAAATTCCCTGGAAAACAAAAGGGAAAAAGAAGGGTTTTTGTTTATTGCTCCCGCTTTTAGTATTTACACCGGCTGGATAACAATTGCTACAGTTGCTAATATAACTGTTTTCCTTGTAGATCGTGGTTGGGGAAGGCTGGGTCTATCAGAGGTTTTTTGGATGGTTGCTGTCCTTTTAGTTGCGACGGTAATTGTCTTGGCTTTTACCCTTAGAAACAAGGACTGGCTCTATACCCTGGTAGGGATATGGGCGTTTTTTGGAATAGTTGTGGAACGGTTAGGTGCTGAAACGGTAAGCGGATTGGTAATTTTCACCACTATTCTCTGCATAGTTTTGCTGGCGGGAGGGGTCTTCCTGGTTATCCGGGAAAAGAGCGGGTCCGGTGCAATAATTTAAACCGGGTAGGAATATTGCTTTTTGCATATAGAGAATTAAAAATTGAAACAGACCGGGAAATTAAACCTTCCGGTAGCGGGAAAAGAAAGCCCGTTACCGGAAGGATTTTTGTTAGAGGAAAAACGGACCTACTAAATTAAAAAAACTGGAAAGGGAGATAATGGAAGTCTGTCGAAAAAGTAATTCTTAGAGGGAAATTTGATTTCCTTTTTTTGGGGGTTTCCTTATGCGCCAAAACGAGCAACTAAAAAACCTTTATAAACAAAATGGAGATGGAGATTTTGTCCTGGAGGCTTTCCTTGATCGATATGTAGATGCTTTTAATGAATGGGATAGTGCATACCTCGAGGTTCGCGACCTTAACCCTGGTTTAATCCACTTTTTAGAAAGGTGCTCCTATGATATTCCCTTTAAATATGGGATTGAGCTATTGTTTACCGTTTCTGAACAACGGGAAGCGGAAACCGAGGAACTTATTTCCAGGGGAGTAAGGGCTAACTTTTCTTACAAAATCCTCCGGGAAAAAACCAATCTCAGGCTTTTAATCCGGAGAATAAAAAAATACTTCGCAGTATCTGTTACCCTGCTTTTACTGGTTTTTTCTTTAGACCCCATTTTACCCGAATCCTTAATGACCAGGACTTTAAGAGAGGGAATGATGATTGGAGGCTGGGTTTTTCTATGGCAGGCTTTATCCCTTTTTTCTTTTAACCGAGGGGATATTGTCCGCAAGGTAAGGCATTATGAAAGATTTTTGGAATCAAAAATTTCTTTCAGGTATGAAGAAGAGGATAAGGAAAAGGGGTGATGGGAAAATGCCTGACCGCAGAAAAATAATAGTTGATGCTGATGCCTGCCCGAAAAATGCCCTGGAAATTTGTTATATTCTGGGCAAGGAATTTTCCCTTGAGGTAGCTACGGTTGCCAGCTTCGAACATAACATAAGGGGAGAAAACCATTTTGTGGTTGGAAATGCACCCCAGGAAACGGATATTAAAATGGCTAATTTGGTTTGTCCCGGAGATATTGCTGTGACAGGGGATCTGGGCCTTGTAGCATTGCTTTTGGGGAAAAAGGCTTTTTGTATTTCGCCCCAGGGGAAAATATTTTCTGAAGATAGGATTGATTTCTTGCTTGAAGAAAGAAGTATAAAGCAAAAGCACCGCCGGGCGGGAGGGCGGACAAAAGGGCCAGGAAAAAGGACCATTGGAGATGATAAAAACTTTGAAAAAAACTTACGTTACCTGATAAAAAAAGATTTTAAAAAGGCTTTCTAAATTGAACTTAAAAGGAAATAAAGGCTTATGGGGGACAAATCCTGGTTGGGGGTTTTTTTATGGCAAAATTTATTGATAAAGATAAAGGAATAACCCTTGAGAAAAAAGATTATACAAAAGCAGAAATAAGGAAGAAAGTAACCCTCCTTGCCTGGCCCGCCATTGTGGAAATGTTTTTGATGACCTTTAAGCAGATCGTTGACACTGCAATGGTCGGCCGCCTTGGAGAAGAGGCTGTTGCTGCTGTTGGATTAGCAATGTCCCCAATTATGCTTTTTATGGGTATTTTTGCTGCAATTGGGGTGGGATCAACGGCTATTGTTGCTCGTTTTATTGGGGCAAAAGATCCCGATGGAGCACAACGAGCCGGCCATCAATCGCTGATTTTAAGCATTGGTTCTGCCCTGGTTATATCAACGGCAATTTTTGCTCTTTCCCGGTTTATTATTATTTTTATGGGCGCAGAAGTTGATGTTATTCCCCTGGGAACTACATATATGAGGACTTTAAGCCCGGGGCTTATTTTTATGTCTACGGCTTTTGTAATGAGCGGTGTTTTAAGGGGAGCGGGAGATACCAAATCCCCCATGCGGGTAAATGCCGTTTCCAATGTGGTAAATGTTATTTTAAATTTTTTCTTGATTTTTGAAACCCGCAGTATGGATCTTTTAGGATTTCAACTGCTTATTCCGGGAGCTGGCCTTGGTGTTTTTGGGGCGGCCCTTGGAACCGCGATTTCTCGGGGAATTGGAGGGATGGTTATCCTTTCAATTTTGTTCCGGGGAAAATCCGTTGTAAAACTTGATTTAAATAAGATTTTTGTTTTTGACTTTGATCTTCTCAGAAGAATTGTGAAAATTGGTATTCCTGCGGCAATTGAAAGGATGGTAATGAGCTCAGGCCAGATTATGTTTAATCGAATAGTTGCTTCTCTGGGAACAACTGCATTCGCAGCCCACCATTTAGCAATAGTTGCGGAATCAATTTCCTACATGCCCGGCTTTGGCTTCTCTATGGCCGCAACAACACTTGTTGGACAGGGATTGGGGGCAAAAGACCCGGATCTGGCTGAGAAATGTGGCAGAGAAACCTGGCGATTGGGTGGAATTGTAATGAGTTTTATGGGGGTGCTTTTCTTTGTCTTTCCCCAGTATTTCATGCAATTTTTGACCAATGAACCGGAAGTGATTACCCTGGGGATTATGTGCTTGAGGATTGTTGCCATTGCCCAACCACCTTTTGCTA
This sequence comes from Halobacteroidaceae bacterium, assembly GCA_003550445.1. GTDB lineage: Bacteria > Bacillota > Halanaerobiia > B1SED10-174 > B1SED10-174 > T1SED10-26. Next base: position 245 of record PUKG01000033.1, on the reverse strand, counting down.
TGGCCATTATTCTTTCTGGAGCAATAAGAGGAGCTGGGGACACAAAGTTTCCGATGTATGCATCCATTTTAGGGATTTGGATTATCCGGCTTAGCCTGGCAATGATTTTGGGAATATTCCTTGGCTATGGCCTTTTTGGGGTCTGGTTAGCAATGGCTATTGACCTATATTTTCGTGGTTTCCTATTTTATTTCCGGTTTAATTCCGGATACTGGAAAAAAATTGAGATATAATTACCAAAACAG
>PUKG01000125.1 GCA_003550445.1 Halobacteroidaceae bacterium | reverse complement strand
TGGGCAGAAATAATTGGCTATACCCTTGAAGAGATTTCCCCGGTGACAATTGAAACCTGGAGGAGGTTTGTTTATCCTGAAGATTTAAAAAAATGTGAAAAAATGTTGGAAAAGCATTTAAAAGGTGAACTGGATATTTTCGATACTGAATACCGGATGAAACACAAAAACGGGGAATTGGTTTGGATTCAGGATAGGGGGAAGGTAATATCCTGGACTGAAGATGGGGACCCTTTATGGGTTTTTGGGACCCATCTGGATATTACAGAGAGGAAAGAAACAGAAAAAGCTTTGAAAGAAAATGAGGAAAAACTAAATTTAATGGCAAGAAACTACCATGATGTGGTTATTGAAACTGATATTAATGGGGTTCTTAAATATCTTTCCCCCTCCCACAAAAAAGTACTGGGTCGGGGGGAGGAGGTTCTTGGGCATAAACTATTTGATTTTATCCATCCCGACGATTTACCCAAGGTTTTTGATGGTTTTGGAAAAACCATTGAAACGGGAGAGGAAACAAGATTGGAGTTACGGTACATGCACCCGGAAAAGGGTTATATTTGGGTTGAAAGTATAGGAAGCACCTATAAAAACAGGAGCAATGAAACGGTTCTATTAACAACAACAAGGGACATTTCGGAACGGAAAAAGATGGAACAGGAAGTTCTTCAGGGGAAAAATTTGATTGAAGGAGTTTTTAACAGTATTCAGGATGGGATGAGCGTATTAAACCCGGATTTGATTATCCGTAAGGTAAATAAGGCTATGGAAAGGTGGTACAAAGAATCAGTTCCCCTTGAAGGGAAAAAATGTTATGAAGTCTTTCAAAACCGGGAAGAACCCTGTAATCCCTGTCCTTCCCTGATCGCCCTTGAAACAGGTGAGATGCAGGTGGAAACTGTTTTCCTTAAAGGTATTAACGAAGAGGTGGGATGGATAGAATCCTACTCATATCCTTTTATTGATCCCCAAGGGAATACTGTGGGGATTGTTGAGTTTATCAGGGATATTACAGATCGGAAAAAAGCGGAAGAAACTATTAGAAAAACGAAGATCAAGGTTGAAAGGTTGCATGAGAAAACCCTTCAAATGAGCCTTGCCCAAGAAGAGGAAAAAGTTTACCAGTTAATAGTTGAAGCGGCAGAAGAAATTTTGAACTTCCGGCTTTGCGTGGTAGATATTGTTGAGGCTGACCATTTTGTGGTCAAGGCTACCTCCGGGGATCTTCCAGCCGAAGGGGCTCGTAATATGCCTATAACTGAAGGGATTGCGGGGCAATGTTATCAAAAGGGAAAAACCATATTGATTAATGACCTCTGGGAAAGCAAGGAAGGAAAGCCAATTAAGAGGTCTTATAGAGCACTTTTGAGCACCCCTATTGGGAAAATGGGAATTTTCCAGGCAGTTTCCACTCAAAAAGACTTTTTCACCAATGAAGATGTTAACCTGGCTGAGATATTAATCAGCCATGCTTCAGAAGCAATAAAAAGGATTCGGTCGGAGAAGGATATTAGGTACTTGAGCTTTCACGATAACCTAACCGGGCTTTATAATCGAACTTTTTTAGAACAGGAAATTAAACGGCTGGATTTAAAGAAGCAAAACCCGGTAAGCATAATAATGGGAGACATAAATGGATTAAAACTTGTTAACGATGCTTACGGTCATGCTGAAGGGGACAAACTATTAAAAAAGGCCTCGGATATTTTGAAAAAACTATGCCGCCAGGAAGATATGATCGCCCGGTGGGGGGGAGACGAATTTGTGATTCTATTACCCCAGACTTCTCTTTTTGAAGCCAATTTAATTGCCTCAAGGATTATGAATGAAAGCAGGATTTTTACTAAGGAAACAATCCCCCTTTCCATCGCCCTGGGAGTTGCGAGTAAAGAAAATAATGACGAGGATATTTTTGAGATTCTGGCCCTGGCAGAAAAAAGGATGTATAGAAATAAACTTTCAGAGAGCAGGAGCGCCAGGAGCGCGGTTCTTACCAGTCTGATAAAAACCCTGGAGGAGAAAAGCCAGGAGACAGAAGAACACACATACAGAATGGGAGCAATGGCCCAAATGATTGGGAAGGAAATAGGTCTACTGGAAGAAGAATTAAATCGCTTGAATTTGCTGGTATCTCTACACGATATTGGGAAAATTATTATTTCAGAAGAAATATTAAATAAACCGGAAAGATTAACCGAGGAGGAATGGAAACTGGTTCAAGCCCACCCAGAAACGGGGTACAGGATTGCCCGCTCTACTGATGAAATTGCCCATGTTGCAGAAGAGATTTTATCCCACCATGAAAGGTGGGATGGAAAAGGTTATCCTCGGGGACTTTCGGGAAAAAACATTCCTTTACTCTCCAGGATTAATGCAATTGTAGATGCTTATGACGTAATGACTAATGGACGTCCTTATAAAAAACCAATGAGTAAAAAAGAGGCAATCGAGGAATTAAAAAGGTGTGCGGGGACACAGTTTGATCCTGAACTGGTTAAGGTTTTTATTGATATTATCAGTAAAGGAGAAAAGTAGTTTTAAAAAAGAAAACCCACTATAATGGCCCCGATTTTCCAGGTGACCGGTTATAGTGGGTTTTTAATATCTTTTTATTTCTTTTTAGAATCCCCGTGGTAAGGCTTCGGAGGTTCTTTTTTGATTTGTTTTAAAATCCCTTCTTTTTCTGCTTTTACTTTTTAATCCTTGGGAGTTATTGTATTGAGGGAGTTCCTTTTGGGTAATCATTGTCCCAATGTGTTCCTCAATTTCGTATAAACTCATAATGTCCTCACTGGTAACAAATGTAATTGCTCTGCCACCGTTTCCGCTTCTTGCTGTTCTTCCGATTCTGTGGACATAACTATCTTTTTCAAAGGGAACGTCAAAGTTGATAACCATGGAAAGGCTGTCAACATGAATCCCCCTGGAGGCTACATCAGTTGCAACCAGGAAAGGGGTTCGTCCTTTTTTGAATTTATCGATGGTTTTCATTCGCCTGTTCTGGGGAATATTCCCGTGCAGAGCCTGGGAAGAGAACCCTTTTTCTGTTAAAAACCTCTGGACTCGATCCACAGTATTGCGTGTATTGCAAAAGATTACACAGCTTTCCGGGTTTTCCTTTTCCAGAAGACGGTTTAATTGTGTTCTCTTTTCGTTTTTCCGCATTCGGTAATAAAACTGTTCAACAGTCTCAACGGTTTTGGTTTCGGATTCAATCTCAATTGTTGCCGGGTTATTCATGTATTTTTTGCAGATCTTTTTTATCTCTCCAGGTATTGTTGCCGAGAAGAGAAGAGTAACTCTATTTTCCGGAAGTTTTTCAATTATCTTTTTTACCTGGTCAATAAAGCCCATATCCAGCATTCTATCTGCTTCATCCAGGACCAGGAAACGAATATTTTTGGTAATCAGGTTTTTGCGAAGAATGTGGTCAAAAACCCGCCCTGGAGTTCCTGTTACAATAGAAGGACCCTTTCTCAGGGCCTGGATTTCAACGTTCATGCTGTGCTGGCCGTATACAGCTGTTAATTTATGGGGAAGGTACCTGGAAATCCTTTTAAGGTCACTATCAACCTGAACTGCTAACTCCCTTGTTGGAGTAAGGATCAACCCCTGGGGACCTTTACCTCGGGGATTAATCATCTGCAGAAGAGGGATGCCAAAAGCTGCCGTCTTGCCGCTACCTGTTTTTGATCGGACAATTAAATCTTTTTTCTTTAATATGTGGGGAATACCCTGTTTTTGAACCTCTGTTGGTGTTTGAAAACCCATTTGGTCAATTCCTCGTAAAATAGGAGGGGTAATACCCAGCTCTGTAAAATTATTGTTCATGTTCAACCTCTTTCGTTTTATAATATCTTCATAGTATAACACATCTGTATAAATATTGCACATAATTTTAAAGACAACCTAACAATAAGGAGGAAACAGCCTTAAAGCAAAAAGGGGGGAATTTCCCCCTCCCCTTAAATTTTTATTCTATTCTGGCTTTGCCTTTAGCATCTTCAGCCGCTTTTAGCCAGAGTTCGCTGCTCTGTGTTGCACCTGAAAAAGTATCCACATCGATTGAACCTTCCATTACTATTCTTTCCTGCATTTCCTGGCGGGCTTCAGGAAGAAGGTCATAATCACGATTTTCCCAGTCAAAAAACTCGTCTGTTTCCAGGTTAACCTCGTCAAAAAAAACGTCAATAATTCGATCATTTTTTATTGAAACCCAGGCTACAACTCTAATATTTTCATTTTGTGCGGTTCCCATAAAAGTTCCGTTCCAGTAGTCAGTTTCTATCGGTTCTTCAGGTTCCTCGGTGGCCATTTTCAAGGCCTTTTCCACAGCATCTATATATTTTCGGCTGGAATGGGTTGAACCGGTAAATGTATCTACCTCTGCTGAATTTTCTTCAAGGAAACGTTCTTTCATAACCTGAACGCCCTCAACGGTTGGTTGATAGGGGTAAGTGGAAAAATCCAGGGGTTCACCTTTTCCAGTGAATTCTTCAATTTTTATATCAGTAATTTGGCTTCCGGAAATGGTTACTTCTACCCTTGCATAGCCATAGTCATCAGCTTCGGAATAAGCGGAGAAGGTTCCATCCCTGTATTGAGGATCGGAAGAACAAGCTGATACAAGAAATAATATTAGCAAAAATGGGATTATAATCCTGGCCATAACTTCACCTCCACAAAATGAGTTTCGCCTTAAAAATATTAAAATCCTGCAAATTCAGGCTTTAAATGCAGGATTTAAAAACTGGTTTTTTTAAATTGAAGGATTTTTAATCGTTGAGTTCCTTTCTTTTGCCTGTTACCATGTAAATCAACCATTCTCCAAGATTTGTGGCATGATCGCCTATTCTTTCCAGCGAACTGGAAACAAAAAGGAGTTGAGTTGCCTGTTTAATGTTTTTAGTGTCTTCCAGCATGTAGGTTAATAGTTCCCGAAATATTTGATTGTTTAACTGGTCAACATCATCATCAAGATTGCATACCTCATAAGCAAGGTTAACATCTTCCTGAACAAAGGCTTCAAGGGCTTTGTTTACCATTTCCTGGGCGATTTCTGCCAGGCGAGGGATGTCAACGAGGGGCTTAATATGAGGTTCATCCCCAATTCTTAAAGTAATCCTGGCAATATCTGTAGAATGGTCTGCTATTCGCTCCAGATCAGTTATCATTTTTAGAGCCGTCCCTATCCTTCGAAGATCTTTCGCCATTGGTTGCTGGCGGGCAATTAAGGACATACATTTTTCTTCAATCTTTAATTCCAGGTCATCGATAATATCGTCTTTATCAATGACTTCCTGAGCACCTTCCAGATCATGTTTTTTCAGAGAATTAACGGCTTTTTGAATTGTTTTTTTCACAAGCCCTCCCATGTAAAGAATGTCCTGGAATAATTCTTCTAACTCATGTTCAAAGGTTTGGCGCATTTATTTTCACCTCCCAATTTAGCCGAAACGACCGGTAATATAATCTTCAGTTCTCTTATCTTTTGGATTGGTAAATAGTTTTTTTGTTTTATCAAATTCGATAACCTCTCCCTGAAGGAAAAAGGCGGTTTGGTAAGAAACCCGGGCTGCTTGCTGCATATTATGGGTTACAATTAAAATCGGATATTTTTCCTGAAGGTCTGCAATTAAATCTTCGATTCTGGCCGTTGCAACGGGGTCAAGGGCAGAACAGGGTTCGTCCATTAAAAGAATTTTGGGTTTTACAGCCAGTGCCCTGGCAATACAAAGCCTTTGCTGTTGGCCACCGGAGAGAGAAAGGGCGGGATGTTTGAGGTTATCTTTTACTTCATCCCATAGAGCCGCATCCTTAAGACTTTGTTCCACAATTTTGTTTAACTCTTTTTTATTTTTTTGGCCATGTATTCGCGGTCCATAGGCAACATTGTCAAAAATTGACTTGGGAAAAGGGTTAGGTTGTTGAAAAACCATCCCCACTTCGCTCCTCAGCCCTACAAGGTCGATATCCTTTTTCAGAATATCAAGGCCGTTGAAAAAAATCTGACCTTCCCATCGAGCAATGGGAATCCGGTCAACCATTCTGTTTAAGGTTTTTAGGAAACTGGACTTTCCGCATCCAGAAGGCCCAATTATTGCTGTTACCCCCCTTGCGGGTATAGCAAGATTTATGTTTTTCAAAACCTTTTTATCTCCATACCAGAGGTTCAAACTTTTGATATCGAACGCGTTTTCAGTCATAGGAAAACCCCCTGTATCAATTAATTCAATTAATTATACAGGGGGGTTGTTAAACCAGGGTTTGTCCAATGTTAGGTTTTTGTAAATTATTCGTAAGGATGTAGCCAAATGGTAAAAGTGCTTCCCTTTCCAGGGGTGCTAACAAGCTCAATCCGGCCCCCGGCCTGTTGAATAATGTGTTTTACAATGGCAAGGCCTAATCCTGTTCCCCCGGATTCGCGACTCCGGGCTTTGTCGACCCGGTAAAAACGTTCGAAAACCCTTGGTTGGTCTTCAAATGGGATCCCGGGACCCTGATCCTTTATGGACCAGAAAATTTCATTGTCTTTTTTTCCTGCTATTAACTCAATTGATGAATTTTCTGGGGAATGGTTAACAGCGTTCCCGGTCAGGTTAATTATAACCTGGACAAGATCATCTTCATTTAAATTTACTTCCAGGTCAGAAGGAACCTCATTATTTACTTTAATTTTTTTGTTTTCAATTTTTTGTGATAAAACTTCCAGTGCAGCTAAGGTGCAATAAGAGAGATTTGCTGGACCTCCCTCAATTTTTTCCGCTGCCTCTACCCGGGAAAGGACAAGCAGGTCGTCAATCAGGCGGGAAAGACGAGTGCTTTCCTTTTCAATTATTTCCAGAAAGTGAGCAGCATCTTTTTCATCCCAGGCACCGTTACGAAGGGTTTCTGAAAATCCCTGGATTGCTGTAAGGGGGGTTCGGAGCTCATGAGAAACGTTAGCCACAAATTCTTTTCGGGTGTTTTCAAGAAGTTTGATTTTGGTCATATCCTGGAGAACTATTACCCGGCTATTTTTATCCTTTCCCAGACTGGATGCTGAAAAATGAAGGTGTCGGTAGGGATTTTCCAGGGAAATTTCTTTTTCCAAGGTTCCGCCGGTTTTGTCCCAGAGCCCTTTTATAAATTCAATTAATTCGGGTTCGTGGATAAGGTTAAGTAGGTGAGTTTCCTCTTTTTCAGGGGGTTTAATTTTTAATAGTTTAAAAAATGTTGGATTACTTGCCTGGATGGTTCCATTTCGGTTAATGACCATAACTCCAACGGGTAAATTTTTGATTATGTTAATGGTTTTTTCTTTCTGGCCTTCAAGGGTTTGCAGGAGAGTTTGGAGATTAAAACTCATTTCATTAAAAACCATTTCTAAATGACCAATTTCGTCTCGGGAGGAAATGGGAGAAGGTTGGGGGAAATTTCCCCCTCCTATGGACCGGGCTTTTTGTGCAAGCTGTTTAAGGGAACCTGTAAGGGATCCAAGTAAAAAGTAACCAATAAACCAGACGAGAAAAAGGATTATTAAGATTGCTGAGAAGGTAATGATTCGAAGCTGGCTAATCCTCTGGTTGATTATGGTTAAAGGTCTTGCTACCCTAACAACCCCAATAATTTCATTATTTTCATTCAAAATCGGTAGAGCGAAATAAAGCATTTCCTGTTGGGTGGTTGCGCTGTAACGGATATTACTTCCCGTTTCTCCTGAATAAGCAGCAATTATCTCCGGCCGGTCACTATGGTCATCCAATTCTTCTGCTGGTTTTTCGCTTTCAAAAACTACCCTTCCCTGGAGATCGATAACCGTTACCCTGGTTTCTGAACCGGGGGCTATATCCCACCTTCGGGTCATCGTTTCCTCTTGAGCCAGTAATTGTGCTGTTTCATTAAGATTTCTTTCCAGGGATTCAAGGTAAAAATTAGAAAGATAGCTGGAAAGGATAAAACCCAGGGAAAGCAGAGCAATACCAATTAAAATTGAATATGCAATGGCAATCTTTTGTTGTAAACTGGTCATATTTTATCCCCTCCAGCGGTAACCGATCCCCCGCAAGGTTTCAATGGGGTTGTTATCCGGGGAGACCAGTTCCATTTTCTGCCTAATTTGCCGGATATGGACATCAACAGTCCGTGTATCCCCATAATAATCATACCCCCATACTTTTTGCAGGGCATCTTCTCTGGTGATTACTTTTCCAGGGTATTTACATAATAAGTGGAGAAGAGAAAACTCTTTAGGAGTCAAAGTCAATTTATGCCCATAATAGGTGGCAGAGTATTCCTCAGGTTTTAGCTCCAGTTCTCCCCGGGAGATTTTTTCTCCTGTTTCTTCCGGTTGAAGCCTGCGAAGAGATGCTTTTATTCTGGCAGTTAGTTCCCTGATACTGAAAGGTTTAGTAATGTAATCATCGGCCCCCATCTCCAGACCGAGAATTTTGTCAATTTCATCGCTGCGGGCGGTTAGCATAATAATTGGAACAGAAAACCCTGTTTTTGCCCTCATTCGCCGGCAGACTTCCATTCCGTCCATCTCAGGAAGCATTAAATCTAAAAGGACAAGGTCTGGTTTTTCCTTAAGGAAAATTTCCAGTCCTTTTTTTCCATCCTCGGCCCAGGTAATTTTAAACCCTTCTTTTTCAAGGTTATACTTTATCAGCTCAAAAATGTTCTTTTCATCTTCAATCAGGAGAATTCTTATACTGTTCAAAAGAAAGCCTCCTCGAATAAAATATTTTAAAAAACTCATGTCAGTAAAAACAAAAAATGGCTTTTCCTTTTTCCAATTTTCTTTTGTTATAGGTATATTTTCCCTATTTTAATAAAAGTCCTTTTTTCCTAAGAAGGAATATCCGGTTTAAGGTAGAAGCATATAGCAGAAAAAAGAACAAGGGGGAGTTTTCATGAAAGTTAGAGTAGAAGCTGAAGAGTGCATTAGCTGTGGTTTGTGCGTTGATGCCTGCCCGGAAGTTTTTGAGTGGGACGAAGAAGGAAAGGCCCGGGCGATTAACGAAGAGGTCCCGGCGGGAGAAGAAGATTGTGCTCAAGAACAGATTGAAGCCTGCCCCACTGAAGCAATAATAGAAGTTTAGAGGAAAAAGGTTGGAAACTAAAAAACAGGCCTGAGATTTACTCTCTTAGGCCTGTTTTTTATTTAGGATGAAGCTTTCCTTATTTCTTCTCCAAAATCTTCTTTATACTGTAACAAATAAAGGTTGTAATAAAGTCCTTTTTCCTGGAGTAATTCTTGATGGTTACCCATTTCTCTAATTTTACCTTTATGCATTACAATTATTTTATCCGCACTCTGAATAGTTGAAAGCCTGTGGGCAACAACAATATTGGTTCTTCCCGCCATAAGCCGGGGTAAAGCATCCTGAATTAAAATTTCTGTCTCTGTATCTATATTTGCTGTTGCTTCATCTAAGACAAGCACAGCGGGGTCAAAGGCCAGGGCCCTTGCGAATGCCAGTAACTGGCGCTGTCCTGAAGAAAAGGTAGAACCCCTTTCCATGACTTCTTCATCATATTTATTGGGTAGTTTCTCAATAAAAGTATGGGCGTTAACCAGGCGAGAAACCTCTTCAATCCGCTTATCCGAAATTTCTTTGTTATTCAACCGGATATTATCCCTAACTGTTCCTGAGAAGATGAAAACATCCTGCAGGACAAGTCCTATGTTTTTACGCAGGTCGTGAGTGGAATAATCCCGGATATCATTGCCGTCCAGGAGGATTTTTCCCTTTTGGATATCGTAGAACCGGCTGAGAAGATTAATAATTGAACTCTTTCCAGCTCCAGTTGCCCCAACCAGGGCAACTGTTTCTCCGGGTTCTATGGAAAAACTAATATCTCTTAATACCCAATCTTCTTCCTGATAGGCAAACCAGACATTTTTAAAATCAATTTTTCCTCTGGCAGTTGCCAATTTTTTGGGTTCGGCAGGATCCTTAATAACAGGGTCGCGATCACGGATCATGAAAATCCTTTCTGCGGAAGCCATTGCCGATTGGAGAATGTTGTATTTTTCAGTAAGGTCGTTTATCGGCCGGAAAAACTGTTCCATGTAGTTGATAAAAGCGTAAAGAACTCCAAACTCGAGGACTCCCTGAAGAACGCTTCCCCCACCAAACCAGAGGATTAGGGCAACACCCATTGCGTAAAGAACCTCCATCGAAGGCCTGAAGATGGCAAAAACCTTTAATTCTCTCATTGAAGCCTTGAAGTGGTCAGTATTGATGTTGTCAAATTCCTTAAACTTTCGGTCTTCCTGTTTGAAAATCTGAACGATTCGCATACCCGAAATGTTTTCAGAAAAGAAAGCGTTAATTCTGGCCAGTTTTACCCTTACCTGTCGATAAGCATCGCGGGCCTTTAGTCTAAAAATGGCTGTAACAAAAAATATTAAGGGCAGAACAGCAAAGGAAATAAGAGCAAGCCTCCAGTTAAGGCTGACCATAACAATGACTATTCCGATTAACATGAAGATATCCCGGAAAAGATTTACCAGGACTGCTGTGTACATCTCGTGAAGAGTTTGAGTATCATTGGTTACTCTGGTTACCAGTCGCCCAACAGGGTTCCCATCAAAAAAAGAAAGGGGTAAGGTTTCCATGTGATCAAAAAGTTCCTGCCTGATATCAAAAACAATTTTCTGACCGGTATACTGGAGCATATATACCTGGGCGTAATTAAGGACAAAACCAAGGGAAATAATCAGGAGAAAAATTAACCCCAGGTTGATTACCGAGGATATATCACGGCTTCGGAATTGGCTCAGTTCCTCTCCTTCCAGAAGGTACCCTGAATAATTCTCTTCCGGGGTAATAATGGAGAAAATTCCATTAATCTCATCAACCTCCCGGGGGGTATCCCGGTCAATTACGCCCGGAATCAGAAAATATTTCCCTTCGGCCCTAATAACCTGGAACCTTTCCCCGGCAGGAGGGGCTTCCTCAAACCAGTCTTCCCGGTAAAGGAAGTTTCCATTAAACTCAATGGCTTCTTCAGGAGCCTCATGGGGAGGCAGGGCAACATAAGGGACATCATAAGCGTTAATATGATTATCAATTGCTCTTTGCACTAAAAGAGGCCTTGCCAGTTCTGTTCCTGTAATTAATAACAGGAGAAAAATGGAAAGGAGAACCAGGCCCCAGTAGGGCTTGGCATAAGCCAGGAGTCTTTTCATCAGCCTGGCATCATAAGCTTTTCCCAATTGTTCTTCTTCATGGAAGTATTGCATGTTTTTTCACTCCTATTTAACCAACGCTGTCAATTTTATCCTCAAGAAGTTGTTTCTGGTAAAGTTCTCTATAAAGGCCATCTTCTTTCAATAATTCATCGTGATTACCCTGCTGAGTTACTTCACCCTCTTCGATGACAATGATATAATCCGCATTCTTCAGGGTGGAAATCCGGTGGGCAATAATAAGTGATGTCTTGTCAGCCATAACTTCTTTGAGATTATGGAGGATGGCCTCTTCAGTTTGGGTATCAACTGCTGAAAGGCTGTCATCAAGGATGAGAATACTGGGGTCCTTAATTAGAGCCCGGGCAAGAGAAATTCTCTGTTTCTGTCCCCCCGAAAGGGTTACTCCCCTTTCTCCAACCAGGGTTTCATATTTTTTCGGGAAATCAATTATGTTATCGTAAACCTGGGCCATTTTTGTATAATCTTCAACTTCCTTTAAAGATCTCCCGGTGGAAGCAAAATCAACGTTTTCCTTAATTGTTGTTGAAAAAAGGAAGTTATCTTGAGGAACATATCCAATGTTTTCCCGGAGTGTTTCCAAAGGAATTTGGTGAATATCGGTATCATCAATGAAAACCGTTCCCCGGGGAGGGTTGTAAAGGCGTAAGAGGAGATTCATCAGGGTGGTTTTTCCTGAACCCGTTCGCCCAAGGATACCCACCGTTTGTCCAGGAGGAATTTTAAAGGTGACATTTTTTAAAACTGGCTCATCTGTCCCGGGATAGGTGAAGGATAGATTTCGAAATTCGATTTTCCCTTTAATTGATTCCAGAGAGATAGCATCAGGTTGATCGGTTACCGCGGGTTTATTTTCAAAAAGAGTGTTTAACCTGTCCATTGAGGCCTTACCTCGCTGGATCATGTTAAAAACCCACCCTATTGCCATCATCGGCCAGGTTAACATACCTAGGTAACTGTTAAAGGTAACAAAATTACCCAGAGAAATGGTTCCGTTGATTACCAGGATGCCTCCGTAACCAAGAACAATAATAAAGCTAAGAGCCGAAATGAACTGGACAAGAGGCATGAAAAGTCCCCAGACTCTAACAAGATGCATGTTAGCATCTACATTTTCCTGGTTCACCTGGCGAAACTTTTCTTTTTCTTCATTTTCCTGAGCAAAACCCTTTACTACCCTGATACCAGAAAAATTTTCCTGAGTTCGATCAGTAAGGTCCGAAAAGGCTTCCTGAACCTTTTTAAAGCGGGTATGGATAATTTTCCCAAAGCGAGTTACAATTGCAACCATGAAGGGAAGGGGGAGCAGGGCAATTAGAGTTAGCTGCCAATCTATTGTAGTAATCATCATGATAATAATTACTGTGGTTAAAAACAGGGAATCTATTGAAAGTACTATCCCGGGTCCAAGGGCCATTCGAACGGCCTGGATGTCGTTTGTAGCGTGGGCCATTAAATCTCCGGTTTTATGGCGATTAAAAAATTCGGTGGAAAGGCTTTGAAGGTGGCGGAAAAGCATGTTCCGCAGGGTATATTCCATTCTCCTGGCGTTTCCCATTACATAAATCCGCCAGAGAAATCGGAAAAAAGCAATTAAAAGGGAAAGGCCTAAAAGGACTATAATAAAAATGAAAATTCCCCCCTGATCGACCTGCCTTTCTGCAATGCTATCGGCAAATCGGCCAAGTAACTGGGGAATAATTAACTGGAGAGAGTTGGTTCCGATGAGGGCTAAAATTCCCAAAATGTAATATATTTTATTTTCCCGGATAAATTCTTTAAGTCGAAAGAAGGTTTTCATTGTGCTTTGCCCCTTTGGATAAAATTATTCATACCAATATATTATATAATAACTAATCAAATAATGAAAGGTTTGCTTAAGAATTTTAACAAGGAAATGGCTGAAATTTGAAAATTTTTCTTTTTACAAAAAATATTTTTGGGAACATTTAATGGCTGTTCAATAGGTCTTAAATAAAAACCTTGAAAGATATAACCTCTAAATTGAAATTAAAGGTTATGGCAGGGTATAAGTAGATGGAGAGGAAGCAAATGGAGGAGAACCTTTAAATAGAGCTCGAAGTTGAAATTAATTTAAATAAAACCCTGCCAAAGGGGGATTTTATTAAATGGAGTGGCTCAAATTTTATAACCAAAGACTTATAGCGAAGATAATTTAATCCAAAACAATTTCGGACGATTATTGCTGAAATAGGGGTTAAGAGTATTGAAGTAGCATTAAGCTACACAGAAAGATAAAGTTTGAACTTAATTGGTCTGCTAATAACGAAAACTCAATAATACAGCGGAGAAATAACGGAAAATAGGCCTGAGGGAGCTGAAGAGGCGTTGGCCGATAGCGGTAAGCCAACATTAAATCATGTTAATGTGGAATGGTAAGATATATCTTTTTTTAGAAAGCTAAATAATTTAGGTTATTAATTTTAATGGAAAATGCTGAAGTTACCAAAGCTAAAATGTTTTGGAATAAACAAAAAAAATTAAGGGGGAACTATTTTTAGAAGAAAATTAGTCCTAATTACTAACCCTTTAAGGAATAAAAAAATTAGGACCAAAGAAAATAAAAAAAAGCCTAAGAGGAAATCTTCCTTGAGTTCTTTTTTCTTGATTCTTTGATTGTTGTAATTAATTGAAAGAGAGAGAGAAGCCCTTTAAGGTTCTTTAAAAAACTGGGAACCTAAGAAAATTGTTTTGGGAGGTTAGTAATGGTATAATTATTCTTGCAAAAAGGAAATTGAATCCATTGGGGTTTGGAGATGAAGAAAATGAATAAGTTCAAAATTTTTTTAATCCTTGTCCCCGTAATTTTCTTGGTAATTGTTTTAAATGGAATTATCCATGAAGCAGGTCACGGGCTATTTGCTATCCTTTTCGGAGGGGAAATTAATTATATCCAGCCTTTTATTTTCCTTGGCAATCCACACGTTTCTTATTCTGATTTAAGTATGATAGGGTTCTGGGAGAGGGCTCTGGTTATTGCAGGAGGAGCCTTGCTTCCAATCATAGTTGGGATCCTGGG
>PUKG01000178.1 GCA_003550445.1 Halobacteroidaceae bacterium | reverse complement strand
TTAAAAAGCCTTTCCAGTCTTTTCCTGGGGGAAATGGACTCTAGAACTGACTGCTGCTCGCGAACTTTCAGGTTTAAATGGGTAACCAGTATATCAGCAAGCCTACCACCGTCTTCAATATTAGAAATTGTCATCATCACTTCCGATGGTATCCGCTTACTGTTTTTAACAATATCCTCAAAGTAATCCGTTATAAGGCGAATTAAGGCTTCCATATCGTCTTCGTCATCTTCTTCTTCCTGGATCTTACTAACTTCAACTTCAAAAAATTCCTCGTTGTCCTCAATTGTATCAATCTTTGCCCGGGAAAGGCCTTCAATAATAATTTTAATTGAACCATCGGGGAGCTTAATCAACTGTTTGATCTCAGAAATTGTTCCAATTTCGTAAATATCCCCTTCACCAGGGTCATCAACCTCTTCATTTTTCTGAGCAGCAAGCATAATTAAACGGCTTTCAACCATTGCCTTTTCTAAAGCCGCCATTGACTTGGGTCGGCCCACCATTAATGGAATTACCATATTGGGAAACACCACAACTCCCCTTAGGGGGAGCAGAGGCATTTTTTCAATTTCTTCAATCTGTTTTTTGTCTTCACCTGTTTCTTTTTGTGCTGACAAAACCTCCACCTCCTTTTCACTTACCATTATGTTATTCTGCTGTGCCGTGATAAATCCTTCATATTATTTCTTTTAGGGGGGTTTCCATTGTTTATTATAATCTTAATCCTGTTATTATTTTTTCCCCTTCCTGTCTCCGCAATTGACCCCAATCAATCAGTTGTAACCGTGGAGAGCAGGCATGGCCAGGGAACGGGATTTTTTATTAATTCCCGGGGTTTTCTCCTGACAAACCAGCATGTGACAAGGGGTCAGGCCCAAATTGATATTCATACCCAGCCAGGGAGAAAATTATCCGCTATCCTATATTATACCGACGAAAGGCTTGACCTCGCCCTTTACCGGGTGGATGCAATTAATACCCCGGCCCTTCCCCTGGACACCTCAGGAACCTTTCCATTCGGGGAGAAAGTTTTCAGTATTGGTTCCCCCCTTGGTGTTGAACAGTATGAAAACAGTGGAGAGTTAGAAAGAATGGTTTCCAGGCAGGGAGTAGAATACCTACAAGTAAAAATGAGGTCTTTTCCAGGAATTAGCGGAAGCCCGCTATTCACTCAGGACGGAATAATTATTGGTGTTAATACTTTTTCGAGCGGGGAAAATACCCTGGCCCTTCCCGCTGACAAGGTTGTGGGGTTTTTACAGGCAAGGGGAATTGAGTTTATTGCCATGGATCTTCAAAATGTTACTCCCTCGGCCCAGGAAGCCCCCCGCCAGTTAACCTGGGAAAGGTTTGGCAGCTATCTTTTAATCTGGAATTTAATTCTTTTTGCTCTGCATATTGGCCTGGGAATTTATAACTACCGGGTCCGCCGTGGACTTTTTCAACCAAATTACACAGACGGGGAACCTGTAAAAGAAGATGACGAAATTTAACTCCACCAATAATCCTTCTGGAAAGGCTTTCCGGAGAAAAAATCAAGCCCTGCCGGTTTAACCGCCAGGGCTTTTTTACTAAGCAGTTTCGCTTTTTCGGCAAATTTTTTCAATTTCCGGTTTGGCATTCTTACTGATAACCTCACCGGTAACCACAACCCTCTGAACATCTTTTTGCGAGGGTATATCATACATGATATCCAGGATAGCTTTTTCCACAATTGACCTCAACCCGCGAGCCCCAATATTTCTCTTTATTGCCAGCTTGGCAATTTCCTGGAGAGCTTCATCGGTAAATTCAAGCTCTACATCATCAAGTTCAAAAAACTTGATATACTGCTTTACGAGAGCATTCCGGGGTTCTGTAAGAATGCGGACCAGGTCTTTCTTGGCTAAAGCGTCAAGGGTTACCACAACTGGAAGCCTGCCAATAAACTCTGGGATTAAACCGTAATTTAGTAGATCCTGGGGAAGAACCTCCTGCAAAATCTCCCCAACAGCCTTGTCCTGGGATTTTCTAATGTCAGCCCCAAAACCCATTACCTTGCTGCCAATCCGGTTTTTTATTATTTTGTCCAACCCATCAAAAGCTCCTCCGCAAATGAAAAGGATATTGGTAGTATCCAGCTGGATAAATTCCTGATGGGGATGCTTCCGCCCTCCCTGGGGAGGAACTGAAGCAACTGTACCTTCCAGGATTTTTAACAGGGCCTGTTGGACACCTTCACCGGAAACATCTCTGGTAATTGAAGGGTTTTCAGATTTACGGGCGATCTTATCAATTTCGTCGATATAAATTATCCCTTTTTGGGCTTTTTCAACGTCATAATCAGCAGCCTGGATCAGTTTTAGCAGGATATTTTCTACATCTTCACCAACATACCCTGCCTCGGTAAGGGAAGTTGCATCAGCAAGAGCAAAGGGCACATCAAGAATCCGGGCCAGGGTCTGGGCAAGGAGGGTCTTTCCGCAACCGGTTGGACCAACCATCAGGATATTACTTTTCTGCAACTCAACTTCGTCCACTTTCATTCCGCTGTTAACACGTTTATAGTGGTTATAAACGGCGACGGATAGGGACTTTTTTGCCTGTTCCTGGCCTATTACATATTGGTCGAGAATTTGATTAATTTCCTGAGGTTTGGGAACCTTCTTAAAACTAAAGTCAAGTTCATCGGCCAGTTCTTCCTCTATTATCTCGTTGCAAAGCTCAATACACTCATCGCAGATATAAACACCTGGTCCTGCTACCAGTTTCTTTACCTGTTCCTGCATTTTTCCACAGAAAGAACATTTCATTTGTCCCTTCTCGTCTCCGTACTTAAACATTTAAAATCACCTCTTTATAAGTCTACCCACGTTCATCCTGGCGACGGATCACCTTGTCAATGATGCCGTAATCAAGGGCTTCCTGGGAAGACATGAAGAAATCGCGTTCAACATCCTTGGATATTTTTTCCAGGGGTTGATTGGTATGGTGTGCTAGAACCTCATTTAATTGTTCTCTCAATCTCAATATCTCTTTGGCGTGAATTTCAATATCACTGGCCTGTCCGCGGGCTCCACCCGTTGGTTGATGAATCATGATCCGGGAAAAGGGTAAGGCATATCTCTTTCCTTTTGCTCCGGCACCAAGGAGAAGGGCTCCCATACTTGCAGCCATCCCCACACAAAGAGTGGAAACATCGGGTTTAATATATTGCATGGTATCGTAAATAGCCATTCCGGAATAAATTGA
>PUKG01000021.1 GCA_003550445.1 Halobacteroidaceae bacterium | reverse complement strand
CACCTACCTCAAAAGAATTGCCGCAGCCAGGACCGATGTAACAAGCAGCGCGGGGTCGGCATCCAGGTCGTTTTGCGACTGGAGTTCTGACTCTATTGATATACTACCGGTCTCCAGGTTGTCCGCCCCCTCGGTCATCAGGTACATGTTCGTCCCGCTGCCGTCCACGTCTTGGCTTGTATCGCCAAAAGTATCACTCTTATTCTCAAGCGTTATCGTTGTCTCCGGGCTTGTCCAGTCGCCGTCGTTGATGTTCATGCGCGAATAGAAAACCTCGGTGCTGTTGCTGGCTCCGAGGAATACGTTGATGTCGAGGAAGTTCTGCAGCAGCAGCCCCCTTGCATCGCTCGGAACGTCGAAGGAAAGCTCAAGAACCGAGATCCATACACCGGAGGCGACGCTCTCGAAGTCCATGTTTGTCTCTATCTCGACCTCGCCCCTGGTGATTGCCCCCTTCGACAGCTCCTGCAGCGTGATGATGCCGGATGTAATGGCTGGCATGGCCTACACCTCGTCCACAAAGTCAGAGTAGTTGCCGGAGGTATCGTAGGCCGCCGCCTGCACGTAGTAGGTCTGCAGCGACTCAAGGCCGGACACTTCGAACCGCGATTGACGGCCGCTTGCAACTTTTGTGCTGCTGCTCGGAGTGTAAGGCCAGCTCGTATGCGCATGAACCTCTATGCCGTCCCAGTCCGGGTTATCGGGAGGCTCCAGCACTACCACAAAGCCCTTGACAATACCCTCCCAGGATACGAAAGTAGGCTCATCGGGCGGCACGTCGTCCACGGGCATGGTCTCTGTCAGCGGTTCCTCCGGAGCCCAGGGACTGGCGAAGTCGCGCGCGACCGACCGCACCTGCACCTCGTATTCGATATTGGGCAGGAGCGGAACGATCTTGTGGCGAATGTCGAACGCCTGACCATGGGACCATCCGTCGCCCTCTATGTCGGTTCTGCGCCAGCGGAGCTGATACCAGGTGGCCTCCTCAACATCGTCCCAGCTCACCGTCATGCTGGCGACACCGCCGCCCTCCACGCTCTCAAGCCGCGTGTCTATGCTGATGTTCTCCGGCGGTATGTCCTCCACAGGGAGCGAGTCGGGGTCGGCAAAGCCAGCCGTTGCTCGCACAGGGCCAGCCATCGGGCTCTCGGCCTCGTTGCGCACCTGCGATACCTTATAATATCGAGTAGCGGCGGGAGGCAGCTCATGTCGAAAGCGCCCCCGCGTCTGCTCCAAAAACTGGTACTCACCGTCCTTCTCTTCGGCCACATACACGCGGCCCTCGCCCTTCGCCCGCCACGTTACTTCTATGGCCTCGATCCGGCTCGTGGCTGTGAGCCCTGTGGGCGGACTTGGGGCCTGGCTGTCGATTACTGGCAGGGTCCTCGGTATGCGCGTCATCTCATCAACCAGTGAGGCCAGGGTGTCGTTGATCCCCAACCTGATAGTCTCGTTTTCGGAGACCTCCACCTCCACTTCCTCGATCCGACCGGAGGTGAGCAGCTCTGCGTCGGGGATAGCGATACCCACTACATCGCCGTGATTCCACTTCATGTCATCGTCCGGCACGCCGTGGATGTAGAACCGCTGCACAGGCTCCTTGCGCTTATCCAGCTCCTCCTGTCCCGCCTCTTCCAGATCGGAGGGTATATCTATATCGCTCATCACAAAGGTGTCAGGCTGCGGTCCGTACTTGTCTATGGAGTCCTGGTCGCGCAGCACAGTCCGCAGCTGGTCAATTCCACTGCCGTCGCCCAGGCATACAAGGATATTAGCAAGCTCGCTGTCGTCGTCTTCGAGCTGGTCGATGTTCATGTTGTCTTTTTCGCGGAATATGGTCTCGTTCTCGCGGTTGGTTCCGATCTCCTGCTGTAAGTGCAGCCGGAAGTCGTGGTCGACGTAGAACTCATAGCCGTAGTTCTCGCATATGATTGCGGCAACATCGAGGTGGTTTTGACTGTCAAACTCCGCGTTGTAGACAGCAGGAGTTTCTTCAGAGGACCACTCATCGGAGTGCGGGCGAATGGTGCGCTGGTCACTGTTCTCGCGGAACACCACCTCTAGCGCGTTGAGGACAGGCGTGGAGCCGTACACCACAATGTCGTTGCCCTGCTCGTCCGTACCTTCGGTGCGGGTTGTTGGGGCCTCCGTTGTGCCGCCATCCTCATTCACGAATTGGAACTGCACCTGGATGAGGTCCGCGTGCTCAGCTTCAAGAGGGAAGCCTATTTTCTCCGGCCTATCCTGCGGCCAGGGTGCGACCGGCCAGCCGGAAAGCGGTCCGTCCTGCCAACCGCTCCAGGTTGCGCCCTCATCGGTGCTGTACCGATAGCGGTATATGATGTCGTTTGTGGTTCCAACCTCCTGCTCCCAGCGGAGGCGGTGAGGGTGGTATCCGTCCGGGACCTCAAACTCAAAACCTATCCTACCGGCGGTGTCCTCTGCACTGATCTCGGGGTACAGATACACGGGCCAGTTGTCTCCGTTGACGTCCTCCGTCTCGCCCGTATCCTCCTTAGCCAGCGCCACCTGATCGCCTAATGCAAAGTCGATCTCATCGTCGGTTAGGCCCGCCTCTGTGTGGTCTTCTATGCTGCGGTTGACAACGTCTGACTGGTAGTCGTAGGTGAGCTGCTCCATAACGTCCTTAACCCGCACGCCCTCCCCGAGCACGCTGCTGCCCCAGTTGGCATCGAGTATTGTGTTGGTCGGCGTAAGCGATGCCTCAAGCTCGATCTCGCTTGTCATGCCGTCGATCACGAATGGGTCGCCGGTTGTATCCCGACGCACGATCTTCCCACTAACCTGCGGTGCGCCCGGCTCCGTGGACTTCCATATTTCGAGGCGCGTTGCCAGCTCGATCAGCTCCGACTTCGGATCGGTTGCCGGTAAGGAGAAGGAGAGCTCTGTAGCCTCGTTGAACAGCTGGTGGTAGCGTATGTTGTGTGAGTTCTCCAACACCGCCACAAGGTTGCCGTAGTCGTCGCGTATCCATACGCTGTACAGCCAGTCGCGGTCGATAACAAACTCGACCTCTGTGCCTGCGGTGAGCGGTGTGAGCGTTATCCTCGCAACCCCGGCATTGTCGAAGGAGACGATATAAGTATCTGCGGTCAGCGGCTCGAGTTCTATGTGCGCCTTCTCTGCGGTTACGGCTGGATCGACCGGGGCAATTAGTGACTCGGCTGTTAGCGGCACGATGTCAACGTGGGGGATAATAGTTTCTATTCGCGGCTGATTGAACTGCGTCT
>PUKG01000058.1 GCA_003550445.1 Halobacteroidaceae bacterium | reverse complement strand
TCCGAAAAACTTAGTTCTCCCAATCCCAGGGACTGAGGACCGGTTTTTAAAAATTCCGGGGAGAGGGCTTCAAGATCACTTACCAGAAACTCCCCCTCTCCTTTATTTTCAGAAGGAGCGGTTTCCCCACTTCCCTCCAGTTTTTCCTTCAATTCCAGGGCAATTGCTTCCCCTGGAAAAATAACCTTAACCTCATCCCCTACAACCTCCTGGATAGCTTCAGTCAGGTAGGGGTAGTGGGTACATCCTAAAATCAGGGTGTCAATTCCTGCATCAAGGAGTTCCTGCAGATATTCCCGGGCAACTTCCCTGACTCTCTGAGAGGAAAATTCGCCGTTTTCAACCAGAGGAACAAACCTGGGAGCCATCACCCCAAACACCTTCATGTTTTCATCAACTTCAAGAATGGCTTCCCGGTAGGCTCCACTTTTTATTGTCCCTTCTGTTGCTACCACTCCAATTCGGCCATTTTTTGTCTCCTGGACTGCTGCCCGAGCTCCAGCTCCAACGGGTCCAAGGACGGGAATATTGTATTTCTCCCTGACCATTTCCTTTCCAGCAATTGCCGCAGTATTACAGGCAATCACAATTGCTTTGCATTCTCTTTCCTCGGCCAGATAGGTGGAAATAAAATCCACGTAACACTTTACCTGGCTTAAAGGCCGGGGACCGTAGGGATTATGTTGTGTATCCCCAAAATAAATAAAGTTTTCCTGGGGCATTGCCTTAATAATTTCACTTGCAATAGTTAGCCCCCCAACACCGGAGTCAAAAATCCCGATGGGTTTTGTTGACATTAGACTCAACTCCTCTTTCTAGAACGTTTTTCATCTAAATTACCAGGAAAAACCACAAAATCATTCCAACTCCAACCAAGATTTTAAAAAAGGTTCCCCCTAAAAATCCCAGTAGGGAGCCAATACTGACCCGCAGGGCTTTCCCAAAATCCCTACCAGACAAGATTTCCACAATAAAAGCACCGGCCAAAGGGCCGATGATTATCCCCAGCGGTCCCAAAAAAACAAGGCCAACAGGTAGCCCTAAAAAAGCTCCTACCAGAGCTCCCCGTGATCCACCCGCTTTTTTGATACCGATAAAGCTGCTAACATAATCCACAACAAAAACCAGACCAACCAAAAGCCCCTGGCCTATAAGGTGATTGAGATCAACTGAAACAAAACCCTCCCCCCAGCCGAAAACAAAAACCCCAAGCCAGATTAAAACCGGTCCTGGCAAAAAAGGAAGAAGGGTCCCTAAAAGACCCAATAAAAACAAAATTATTGTTACAAACAGGATCATTTTTTCTTCAGGAGTTTTAGGTAGCCACCCTTGGTGCTCCGGGTATCCATTACCGTAATAAAGGCGCGCTGGTCCTGATTATTAAGAATCTCCTGTAATTTCCCCCAGTCTTTTCGAAATAAATGAACCAGTAAAACCATCTTTGAACCATCTCGACCCCAGGCATCAAATGCAGTTACTCCGAAACCCGATTCTCTGAGTAAATTGGCCAGTTCCGTGGGTTGGCCTCCGGAAGGAATAATTTGGACAGTCATAAATCCCAGGGCCATCTTTTCTTCAATTACACTACCCAGAATTGTTCCCCCCGCAAAACCCAGGGAATAAGCAATAATGTTAATCCAATTATCCAGGTTAGCTACAACGTTTCCCAGGGCATAAATAAAGATTGTTATTTCTACAAAACCAATTCCAGCGGCAATCCATCTTCGTCCTTTAAAAACATAAATAATCCGGACTGTACCCATGGAAACATCAATTATCCGCAGGGAAAAAATAAGTAAGGCACCTAAAATTAGGGAATCAGTAAACATTTACCTTGCCCCCCGGTTAGAATTGGAAAAATAGCCGTTCAGTGCTCGGAATATGGCCTCAGCTGTTCTCTGCTGCCAGACCGGATCATTCAACATGGCTTCTTCTCTAATGTTAGATAAGAATGCAACTTCCAGCAGAATCCCTGGCATTTTAAGAGGGTGAAGAACAGCATAATTCTTCTGTTTTACTCCCCGATCAAGAAGCCCAAGAGTTTCAACCACCTGTCTTTGAACTTCCTCAGCCAGTGATCGGGTAGAAGAACCTGCCCCAACTCTGACGTAGGTTTCTGTTCCTTCTGGAATATCCCGGGCTACAGAGTTGGCATGGATACTGATAAAAATATCGGCATTCACCCTGTTTGCATATTCAGCCCTTTCCCGCAGGGGGATGAATTCATCCCGGTAGCGTGTCATCATTGGCACTGCTCCTGCATCATGGAGAAGTTTTTCCAGCTTTAAAGAAATATCCAGGACAACATCCTTTTCCATAACTCCCGAGGGTCCAATGGCCCCGGGGTCCATTCCCCCATGCCCGGGATCAATAACAATTACTCTACCCGCAACGGGCGATCTGGGGAATTGGACGGTAATCCTTTCTGAAGAAGGCGGAGATTTCACCTCAAAATCAGAACGGTATTCCAGGTCAAAAACAATCCGGACAATATCAGGATTGTTGCTTAACTGTCCTACTCGAACCCCTTTTACAGGAGTGGAATTAAAGGCCCTAAGGTTTTCTGTTCCAACCCGGGTGTCTTCAATATCAACAATAACCCGATCGGGACTTGTTAAAGAAGTTACTTCATAGCTTGTGGCTTCGCTTAAATCAATATGGTACAGGTCAAAATTGCTCCCCTGTTCCTTTTCTATTGCCACCAGGTGGGGATAATCATAATCATACCTCTCACGAGGTTCTCTTTCTTCTCCTTCTTCGGTTTCTTCAGGTTCTCTCCCCGCCAGAGGAACATCGCTCTCAAAACTTATGATTTTCTGATATCTATCTCCTTCAACGGTTTTTATTTCATAGGCAGGAAATTCTTCCAGGTCAAGAACAAGTCGAACTTTCTCAGGTTCAAATTGAGAATAACGGGCTTGTTTAATTCCAAGCTCTTCAATTGGAATTGATGAACCGGGCCCCGGAAGCCAGGTTTTTCCAAGGTCAAAAACCAGCCTTTTCGGTTCTTCTAGAATAAAACTTTCCATTTCGATAGGCCGGGAAGAAGTGATTACAAGCTGCCTTTCTCCTTCAAGCTTGACCCAATTAATATCTTCTATGTAACCATCACCAACCCAATCAAGAACAAAGCGGTTTTCACCCAGGGTTCGGAAATCAAACTCAACGTTTTCAGGGGTGGAAAAGAAAAGCTTTACCCAGGGATTTTTCCCTTTTTCTTCTTCAAAATCAATCCCCGGAGCAAGAAATCTTTCAGAGGGAACGGTATTTTTTA
>PUKG01000262.1 GCA_003550445.1 Halobacteroidaceae bacterium | reverse complement strand
TTAAAAACCTTGTTATCTCTATGGCCTCTGGAGTAATCATAGTTACAATTATCCTATTTTTGGGAAATCTTTAAAATTTGTTTAATCATTTATCAAACTCCTTTCACATTTTTCCTTTATTATTACCCTGAGAAAAAAAAATAAATGGGAGGGTTTGAAAGTGAAAAATAACAGTTTTATTTTTCTATTGGTTTTAATTCTGACCTTCAGCATTGGTGCAGTTGCAACGGCTAATGAGGATAATGAGGAGATTTCTCTGGCAATAGTAAGCTTCACCGATGTTGCCGGTGAGGTCCTTGAAGAAGGCGGCGAAATCGAAATGCTATCTCAGGCTGAAGTCGGAGAGATTACCCAGGAAATGGGATACGAACTTGCAGTTGATGCCACCACCGTCGATCTTTACCTGGGGGGAATTATTGGAACCATCACCTGCCTAAACAATGAAGAAGTTACCGAAGAAGTTGAAGAAATAATTGAAGGTAAGGAAGAAGTTGAAGAGGTTAAAGAACTTGATGAAGTTAAGGACCTGACCGAAGAAGTAATTGAAGAATTGCAAAGCTAAATAAAAACAAGGGCCCCGGTTATCCGGGGCCCTTATTAATTTACTCCTAAAACCAGCCTGATCCAGAAAAAAGCATAAACTCCGATAATAACAGCAATTCCAACTCCAAAAAAAACCGGGAGAAGGTCCCTTTTTCCCAGGAGGGAAAAATCTATTCCCGCACCCAGGCCAACAAAACAAAAAACAAAAAGCCATTGGGATAGGTTAGAAAAGGCCTTTAGGGTCCCCGGGGAAAAAACCCCCAGAGTGGAAAAAACTGACGCCAGTAAAAAGCCAAGAACAAACTTGGGAAATCTTTCCCACAAAAGTTTAATGGAAATACATTCCCCCGTGGGAAGCCCGCGTTTTGTGTAAATATATCCCAGGGTTAAAATTGCTGCTGGCATCAGGGCATTTCGGGCAGATTTTGTTATTGTTGCAACTGTTCCTGCTGCAAGGCTATGGGCATGACCCACGGCAACGGCCTGGGCTGTATTGGCGGTTACAGTCCCGGCAAAATACCCGGTAAAAACCTCTCCCCAACCCCAAAAAGCTGCAACAATTGGGAGGCCAAAAAGAACCAAAAAATCGGTCAAAATAACCGCTCCAAGAGCCACAATTATTTCTTTTTCCCGGGATTTTAAAATAGGGGCCGAAGCCATAATTGCCGAAACCCCACAAATTCCAATCCCTATCCCCAGCAAATGGCCTCCCCGTTTACCGAGAGTTTTACTTCCAATAATTCCCCCCAGAATGATCCCCAGGGTGATGGAAATGCCTACCATAACCAAGGCATTACCCCCTACCGAGGTAACCTCCCGAAAATCCATTCTTGTTCCCAATATTACTACTCCCACCATGAGGAAAACCCTGGTACAAAAATCAATTCCCGGTTGAAAAACGGGGGTTGTTTTTAACCTTTTAAGGACAAGGTTTTTGCCAGCAACTCCCAGAAGAATTGCAATAATTACGTAGTTAATCATAAAAAAGTGAGGTTGAATTATTTTTTCCATTCTCCAGGCAGTTATTCCTAAAAGAATGCAGAAAAAAAGACCGGGAAGGATTTTCTTTAAATAATCTCCCCAGGAATTAAAACAATCAGGGGGAAGTTTGGCCATTAAAACTCCTCCTCTTTACCAGGGAAATACTGGAACCAGATCTAAAATCCCGAGCAAAACAATAAAAAGGCCAATAAAGAAGGCCAACCAGTCATCTGCTATTCTAATTTTATTACCCATAAATAATTCTCCTTTTCGGGGAAAAATCATCTCCCTATTCTTCATCTTCTTCCATTAATTTTATAAATTCATCAACAACCCTGGGGGCAAATTGAGTCCCTCTGCAACGTTTTATTTCTTCTAAAGCCTGGGGAATGGTTTTTGCCGACTGATAGGGGCGTTCAGATGTCATAGCATCAAAAGCATCCAAAAGGGAGAGAATCTGGGCTTCGAGAAGGATTTCCTCTCCTTTCAAGCCCTGGGGATAACCGTTTCCGTTGTAATTTTCGTGATGTTGATATACAATTTCCCCCACCCTTTTATCGGTATAATTTAGTTTTAAATTTTCCAAAATTAACTCTTTTCCCCACTCTGGGTGTTTTTTGACAATTTTCCATTCATCCTCATTCAAAGGGCCATTTTTCTGGAGGATTTCTCCGGGGACCTTTGTTTTTCCAACATCATGAAGAAAAGCGGCATAAATTAAGGAAAATAGTTTTTCTCCTTCAAGGCCCATTGCCTGCCCCATTTTATTGGCCATGGTTTCAATTCGGCTACTGTGGGAGGCAATTCTTTTGTCTTTTTCTTTAACTCTATCAACCATTACTTTCCAATGGGCCAGGTGTTTGCTCTGTTCGGCAAAAATACTGTTGCTGGTAATATAAAGGATCTCAACTGGTGTTATAGTCTCAAAAAATTTTCGGTCTTTAGTTGTTCCGGTTGTGATATAGGAGCCGGCATTAAAAACTTTTTCCTGATCAATACTTTTTATTTTCCCTTCTAGGATATAGAAAAACTCAAAACCGGATTGATCTCCGGGGTTATCAACTGAAAATGGTTTGCCTTCAACTATGTGTTGTCTTACAATTTCAATCTCTTTATCCTTATACAAAAGATACAGTTGAGTAGAAGTTTTGGAAATACTGTCAAGGAAAGAATCTCGGTTAAAAACACTAATGCTCTCAGGAAAATCAAGGGGGAAAGCATTCTTCCGGGAAATAGTAAAGTTCCCTCCTAATTTTTTTGCCTGCTGCAGGTATTTTGAGGCTTCTTTCTGCAGTTTTTCTCTTGATCCCCCATTCCCGGGATATAGGGCTAAGCCGCAACTTGCCTGCAGGTTGATTTCTCTACCGCCTATGAAAAAGGGAGTTTGAGCAATTTTTTCCCGGAGAAAAGAAACCTCTTTTTCTGCCTGGGAAAGGCCCCTGGGAATAATAAAAGCAAACCGGTCCCCCCAAAACCGGCTAATTGTAACATCATTTTCAAAATTTTCTCTGAGAAAATCTCCTGTCTTTTCTAATAAATCCTCTCTTCCATTAGGGGAAAGGGACTCGTTCCACCGCTTAAAACCATCCAGATCAAAATAACCCAGGGTTAAATTTGTCTTTTCTTTCTTCGCAACTTCCAGTTGTTCATTAAGGATCTCTTCAAAGCCAGCCCTTGTGGGAAAACCCGTTAATGGATCTCTTAAGGCACTTTTTTCGCTTTTTGAAGATAAATCCTGTTTTTCTTTGAT
>PUKG01000270.1 GCA_003550445.1 Halobacteroidaceae bacterium | reverse complement strand
TCTTTAAAATCAATTCTATCAGCCCAGATATTCAGCTCTTCAAACTCCAGATAGGCTTCTTCTCGGGCTACAAGGGTATCTCCTTCCAGGTCAAGGGAAAAATGGTTTGCCTCAAGGTAAAAGTCTTCCCTTTTTATCCACCCGGGACCTTTAAGTTCCCCGGTCCGGTCCTGGGCAAGGGACAATTCCTCCCCTTTCATCTCCCATATTTCAAAGGAGCCCTCAACAGATCCCTGAACCCAGAGAGTTTCCTTTTCCAGGTTAATCTCCATTTTGTCTCCGTAGACCAAAAGACCCTGCTGCTCCAGGCGGCAGGAACCTTCAGCAAATAACTCTTCCTCGCCAATTTTAAATTTAGCATAATCAGCATTAATTTGCAAATCGGGACCTGTTATCACTACGTTACCCCTTGCTTCAACTATTTCATTAGCCAGGTCCCAGTCTATTTCATCCCCGTCAATTACATAATCTTCAACTGCCCCAACAGGGAAAGAAAAAAGAAAAATAATCAAGAAAAAAAACAAACTACGGAGTTTCAACTCCCTCACCTTCTCTCGTTATTAAAAGCCGGGCATCGCCCCGAAGGGATATCAATTCCATTTCATTCCGTAATTCAACCTTCTCTCCCTGTCCCGAAAACCCTTCCCCCTGGATAAAAACTCCTCCCCCGCCATATAAAGTGGGGTCTCCTCCAAACCATTCCAAAAACCCCATCTGCATTGAATAAAAAGGGCTGGTAAGGAGAACATCCTCCTCTAACCGTAGATATTCCGGATCCATTTCCAAATAACCTTTATTGGCCTGAACTTCGTAAACTCCTTCTGTTTCCAGTCCCATTAACTCTCCCCAGACCCCTGTCAGGTCCATGTAAGTTCCATCAGGGCTTTCCACAAGTAAATCTCCCCGCAAATCAAGGCCAAATCCGTCATCCTGCGGGAGAAGAAAAAGGTTAAAATCCTCTACTTCCCGGCGTGGTAATTCTCTTTCCACTATTGGTTCCTCTGGCTCAATGGTAATGGGCCGGAAAAGAAAATACAAACCCCCAGCAAGGAGAAGTAAAACCAAAGCAGCAACCGGAAATTGCCATTTTTTCACGGTTTCACCACCTTTGACCTTCTATCCTTCCAACGTGGACGAAGGGCCAGCCAGGCCGAGGGGTCCAACGTGATTTCTTCTCCCAGGTGCTCATTTAATTCTTCAAGAATATCCTCTTTAGTCCTTCCACTGGTTTCAACTCTTTCTTTAAAAACAACCCTGTGTCTATCTCCGGCAAGATAACGGATAGCTACAGGTATCAGGGGACAGGAGTATTTTTTTGCCAAAACAGCCGCCCCCGGAAAAGTCGGAGTCCTGCGACCGAAAAAGTCAACCTCAATTCCCCGGGAGCCAGCATACTCGTCCATCATAACCAGCAAAACCTCTCCCTTTTTTAATACTTCAATTGCCTCCCGGAGGGCAATCCCTTTTTTGGATATAAGGCCCAGACCAAGATCCCGGCGTAATTGGTTAATAAACCCGTCGGTCCGGGGAAGTTTTTGTTCCTTTATTATTGAATGGACTCGGTAGCCCTGCTTGCCAATGGAAATCAGCTTTAACTCCCAGTTACCAATATGGCCACCGGCAAGGATGACCCCATTTCCTTCGGCATGGGCTTGTTCCAGTATTTCCAGGCCTTCAAATTCAACCTTTTCTGCAAACTTCTTTTCCCCCCACGCGGGAAGGAGAAAAAATTCTCCCATGGTTCTTCCCAGGCGCCGAAAATTACTTTTAACCATTTCAGGTTTATACTCGCCTTTTCCCAGGGCCTGCTTTAAATTATCCGCAACAACTTCTCTTTTTCTGGAACTTACCCTGTAAAAAAGTCTTCCAAAAAGGTCACCGGAAAAGTAGGAGAAAGAATCAGGTAAAACCCGGGAAGCCCCTAAAAAAGCGCGGAGGGTCAAATAGATTAATGTATCTCCCCGCTTCAATAAGGCCACCTCCCCTGCCCTTTCAGGATCAGCTCAACTACCTCCCTTACCGCTCCCCGTCCTCCGCTGCGGCCGGTTATATAATGGGCTATTGCCTTTAGTTCAGGAGCCCCATTGGGAACTGTAATAGCCAGGCCTACCTTTTCCAGTAAAAAAAGGTCATTAAGGTCGTCTCCAATAAAAGCCGCCTGGTCAAAGCTGAGTCCTTCTCTTTGCAGGATTTCTTCCATGCGACTCAATTTATCCCTTATCCCCAGGTGAACATCATCCAACCCCAGTTCTTCTGCCCTTTTTCCTACAGCTCCGGAATTTTTTCCAGTAATAATCGTTACCGGAATTCCCTGTTTTTGGGCAAGCTTAAGGCCCAAACCATCATGGGCATGGAAGGCCTTCATCTCTTCACCGTTTTCTCCAACATAAAGAAGACCATCTGTAAGAACTCCATCCACATCGCAGCCCAGGATTTTTATTTTCCTTACCCTTTCCATTAAATCTTTTTCTTCCATCTTATTCACCTCAAACCACCCCTGCCTGGAAAAGGTCCTGGTAATTGACCAGTCCCAGGGGACGCCCATCAATATCAACAACCGGGATGTGCCCGATTTCCTTTTCTTCCATAATTCGGACTGCTTCTGCAGCCAGTTTCTTTTCTTCAATACTGGTGGGATTTTCCGTCATAACCTCTCCCGCTGTCCTGGTCATAATCTCTTTCCCCTCCCGGGAAAGGCTCCTTCTGATATCTCCATCAGTAATAATTCCCACAAGGTAACCGTTTTCATCAACAACACTAACAGCACCCATCCTGCTTGAGGTCATGGCAAGGAGGGCCTCATCGATGGTTGCCCGGGGAGAAATTTTGGGGTTCATTCCCCTCACCCTGAGAACATCTGAAACCCTTAAAAGCAACCGTCTGCCCAATCTACCTCCCGGGTGAAAACGGGCAAAATCCTCCTCGCTAAAATTCCTGGCCTTAAGGAGTGCCATTGCCAGAGCATCTCCCAGGGCCAGGGTTGCAGTACTGGAGGCTGTAGGGGCAAGACCAAGGGGACAGGCTTCTTCTCTCACCGGCACCAGGAGGGAAATATCGCTTTCCAGCCCCAAGCGCGAGCCATTTCTGCTGCAAAAGGAAACCATGCGGGCCCCGAGCCTTTTCACAACCGGAACCAGGTCCAAAAGCTCATCCGTTTCTCCCGAATGGGACAGGGCAATAAAAATATCGTTTTTGGTCACAACTCCTACGTCGCCGTGCAGGGCATCGGTAGGGTGGAGAAAAAAAGCCGGAGTTCCGGTACTCGCCAGAGTGGCCG
>PUKG01000166.1 GCA_003550445.1 Halobacteroidaceae bacterium | reverse complement strand
GAACCTCTTTTTTTTCTTCACAGGAAAACCTCCCGGCAAGACCACAGGAGGAGCTTATCTGTCGGGGAACCGGGATTATTTTAACATTGATTCTTTCTTTTTTTGCAAGGCCCTCCCATTTCAAAGCCAGGTGAGTGCTGGGAAACGTTATCACGCAAAAAATCTTTTCATTCATAATACTACCTTCTTTGCAGTGTTATTAGGTAATCTTCTCCCTGTTTTTCCATGGAGGAGGAGAAGTTATCTATTTCCGCCTGATTTAAAATGTTGTCTTTAGCAACCTCAGAATCTACCAGTATTTTAACCTGAGAATTAGTTTTATTTAACATTGCCTGCCTTGCTTTAAAAACCGGTTCGGGGCAGGAGAGCCCTCGGGCATCGATAATGTTTTCGCTCATTTATTTTTCCTCCCTTTATTTTTTATTGAAAATAATAATACCGCCGGCAATTGCCAGAGAAAGGATAAGCCCGGCAATTACTGCAATCTGTCCGGGAAGGGCAAGACCTGCAGGAGATCCTGCAAGACCAAAATTATGAGAGACCCCAGCACCAGCCATCATTCCGAGAAAAACCAGACCAGAATCTGTATTTCCTTCTCCGCTTAAGATTAGCTGGCGAAGGGGGCACCCTCCAAGGAGAACAGCTGTTATTCCGACCAAACCGAGACCAAGGAAATTCCACAGAGCATCAGTATGGGCAACGGGCTGATCGGAAAAACCGAGGGAAAAATTCCCCAGGATAAGGTTTCCGATAAGGGCTGCAAGGAAAATAGCTAACACCCCGTAGAACAGGTGAGGATTTCTAATTAAAAACAGATCTCTTAAAGCTCCTGCTGTACAGAGCCTGCTGCGCTGGGCAAGGGCCCCAACTAGTAAACCCGCTCCCAGGGCCAGAAGAAGGGGTGCCCTTAAAGAACCGGGTCCGGAAGTGCTCGAGAAAAACAATCCGGGGGAGAAAACAAATAGTATAAATAAACCAATTATTAGACCGGGGATAATAAATCCATTTGTCTTGTTTAGGGCCGGACTTGGGCCCAGGGAAAAACCCATTTTTAAAAACTTTCCGCCTGCCCAAATTCCTCCGGCAAAACCCAACAACCCAATAACAGCGTTAAG
The DNA here is from genome assembly GCA_003550445.1 of Halobacteroidaceae bacterium. GTDB lineage: Bacteria > Bacillota > Halanaerobiia > B1SED10-174 > B1SED10-174 > T1SED10-26. Next base: position 13,422 of record PUKG01000166.1, on the reverse strand, counting down.
GTCACCGGCAGCTAATCGCAAAATCATCCGCAGGGGACAGCCAAGAAATGCCAGGGCTCCAATCATCATTAGAGCTCCTAAAAAGAAACGGATCATCGGAGCAGACCCACCCCGAGGTTTAAATTCTCCAGTGAAAATTGACAATAAAAAAGCTCCCAAAACGAAGCCAATGACCTCCGGGCGAATATATTGAACTACCTCGGCCCTGTGAAAACCAATGCCGCCTGCTATATCTCTAACAAAACAGGCAACGCAAATACCCATGTTAACTGGATTGCCCCATAGAACAAGAAAGGCTCCCAAAAAACCAACAATTAATCCGGTAATTATTACTAGTCGATTGCTGATAACCATTGCCCCCTTTTTAACCAGGTCTTTAGTTCCCCTAATATTATAAATGAATAAAGGGGGAAAATTAAATTGCAATTATAAATGAAACTGATATAATATATAGATATTAACAATAATAGGATGTGGTAAAATGGACTTTCGCAGGATAGAAATTTTTGTGGAAGTGGTTAAAAAGGGGACTTTTTCTCGGGCTGCTGAAAGTTTATTTTTAGCCCAGCCAACGGTTAGCTCGCATATGGCTCACCTGGAAAAGGAAGTTGGCTCGCCTTTATTTGAAAGAAGAGGGAGAAAAGTTGTCCTTACTCCTGCCGGGGAGAAATTTTTCCCTTTTGCCCAGGATATTATTAACCTGAAAGAAAAGACTCTTGAACAACTGGCAAAATTTCAAACCGATGCTAAGGGGAGAATTGAACTGGCTAGCTCATCAACTCCCGGGAATTATTTACTCCCTCGGGTACTGAAAAACTTTAATAAAGAAAATCCCAATATTAACTTCTCGTTAAATATTACCCAGAGTCACAAGGCCAGGGAGATGGTAAGAAATTATGAATGCGACCTGGGGATAACAGGAGAAGGGGAGCTGGGAAAAGAACTTGATCAATTTTGTTTTTACCAAGACAAAATGGTAGGGATTGTCCCACAGGGGCATAAATGGGAAGGGGAAAAAATAAGGATTGAAGATTTAAAAAAAGAACCCCTTATTATTCCCAAACCTGGCTCTGCTACCAGAGAAATTTTTTGTAATGAGCTAAAAACAAAAGGGTATTCCATGGAAGATTTTTTCTGTTACCTGGAGGTTAATAGTCTTGAAGGAATTAAAAACCATGTAAGGGAAGGCCTGGGATTCGGTTTTGTTTCCGGTGTTGCAGTCAAAGATGGTGAGGGATTGGGTACTTTTTTCTTAAGTGAATTGGATTTTATTCGGAAATTTTTTGTGGTGTATAACCGCCGGAGGGTTTTTCCGGCCTGGGTTGATAGTTTTCTGGCGTTTTTGAGGAAAGGGGAGTTTTCTATTGTTTAAGAAAGTCTATCTGGATAATGCCGCAACCTCCTGGCCTAAACCAAAACGTGTTGTTGAGGCGATGAGTAATTTTTTAATAAGACAGGGTTGTAACCCCGGGCGGGCGGGGTATGATTGTTCAATAGAAGCGGGAAGGCAAATATTGAAAACCCGGGAAAAAATTACCAAATTTTTTGGAGGCATTTCTCCGGAAAATGTTGTTTTTACCCAGAATATTACCTATGCTTTAAATTTTGCCTTTTATGGCCTGATAAAAAAGGGAGACCATATAATAACAAGTGACCTGGAACATAATGCCGTCTGGAGACCTTTGAAAACCATGGAAAAAAAAGGATTGATCTCGATTTCTGTTTTCCCTTTTTCTCAGAAGGAATTTTCCCCCGAAGAGTTTTCCAGGTTATTAAAACCCGAAACCAGGTTTGTTGTAATAAACCATGCCTCAAATATTTCCGGGCAGGTATTGCCCGTAAAAGAAATTGGTGCGGCAATAAAAGACCGGGAAATATTTTTTGTTGTGGATACTGCTCAGACGGCGGGAAGCCTTTCCATAGATGCAACGGAAATTGGAATTGATGTAATGGGTTTTACCGGCCATAAGGGGCTATTTGGCCCTCCGGGAGTGGGAGGAATGGTCCTCAGTGAAAGGGTTGCAGAGATTATTAAACCTGTGTTTCAGGGGGGGACGGGGAGTGTTTCTGACAGTGAATTTCAGCCAGGTTTTCTGCCTGATAAAATGGAAAGTGGGACTCCTAATACCCCCGGGATAATTGGTTTGAGGGAAGGTATTGAATTTATAGAAGAGGAAGGACTTGTTTCTATCAACAAAAAGACAGAGAAATTAAAAGATCTTCTTCAGAAAGGATTGGAGGAAATCCCGGGAGTAAAAATTGTTAGTGGCCCGGGGGAGGATTTTGTTTCCACCTTTTCTATCACCATGGAAGGTCAGGATCCGGGTTTTCTCGCCTATTATCTTGGTGAAAAGGGCATTATGGTCAGATCAGGTTTACACTGCTGTCCTGCTGGCCACAGGGCTTTAAAAACATTTCCCGAAGGGACTTTGCGTTTCAGTCCAGGTTATTTTAACTCCCAAGAAGAAATTCAATTCACCATTAATACCTTCGAAAAGATAGTTACTGGGAAATAATTGACAGGCTGGAAAAAAAACTGGTATAATTTTACTAACAATTTAATAGTCTAAAAGGGAAAATAATAGGGGAAGGACGGGGAAGAAGAATGGTAATTTTTGTTGTTGTAATTGTTTTATTAATCCTTTGGGGTTTAATGGGTTACAATTCACTTGTTAGGAAAAAGAATAGTGTTGAAGGGGCCTGGGCCCAGATTGATGTCCAGTTAAAAAGGAGATTTGATTTAATTCCCAATCTTGTTGAAACGGTAAAAGGTTATGCCAAGCACGAAAAAGAAGTTTTTGAGGAAGTAACTCGGGCCAGGAATATGGTTTCACAAGCTAAAAGTTCCCAGGAGAGAATTGACGCGGAAAATCAATTAGGAGGGGTCTTAGGCAGGTTAATAGCAGTTGCCGAATCCTATCCCGAGTTAAAGGCCAATCAGAATTTTTTACAGTTGCAACAGGAACTTGCTTCTACAGAAAACGGCATTGAGAGAGTAAGAAGGGCTTATAATGATAAGGTAATGTCCTATCGGGCAGCAATCCGACAGTTTCCTACAATGATCCTTGCCAGCATTTTTAATTTTAAAGAAGAACCATATTTTGAAGCTAAAGCTGAAGAACGAGAAAATGTTCGGGTGAAATTTTAAAGGTTAGTGTTGACAAAAAAACAAAAAACGGGTAAAATTAGGCAAAGTAAAAAAGCAAAGAACGGGACAATTAGGTGTGTCTTACTGGCAGAGAGGGAAAATCCAGGCTGAGAGTTTTCCCCAGAAAAGCACACTGAAAACCACCCGGGAGCTGGCAGCTGAAAGGTATTCTCCGATTAAGCTTGCCCGGTGCAGGCCGTTATTTCTGGTGAGAGGGCTTTTATAAGCCAAGTAGAGTGGGACCGCGGACCCCTCGTCTCTACAATGGAGACGAGGGTTTTTTATATTAAAAAATAGGGAGGAAAAAGATATGGAAAAACAAAACCTGGAAGCCTATCGGCATACGGCGGCTCATGTAATGGCTCAGGCTGTAAAAAGGGTGTATTCAGATGTAAAACTGGGTATTGGCCCGGCAATTGAAGAAGGTTTTTATTACGATTTTGACCTGGAAGAAAGGATTAACCCGGAGGATTTAAAAAGAATTGAAGAAGAAATGCAGAAAATAATTAAAGAAGATCTTCCCCTGGAAAAAGAAATTTTGACTAAAGAAGAAGCTTACAAACTTTTGAAAGAGGAAAAGGAAGATTACAAATTGGAATTATTGGAGGAGTTAGAACCGGAGGAAGAAGTATCAATTTATAAACAGGGAGATTTTTTTGATCTTTGTAAGGGTCCTCACCTGGAAAGCACCGGCCAGCTAAAAGCCTTTAAATTGCTCAGTATCGCTGGTGCTTATTGGCGGGGAGACGAGAAAAATAAAATGTTGCAAAGGATTTATGGAACCGCTTTTCCCAATAAAAAAGAATTAAAGCAATACCTTTTCCGTCTCGAGGAAGCCAAAAAAAGAGACCATCGTAAAATAGGAAAGGAATTAGATCTTTTCAGCATGCATGAGGAAGGACCAGGTTTTCCCTTCCTCCATCCCTCTGGAGTCGCCATCTGGAATGAGCTTACCCGTTACTGGCGTGAACTTCATCGGGCAAATGGATACCAGGAAATCAGGACCCCCCTTATTTTAAACGAAGACCTCTGGCATCAATCAGGCCATTGGGATAATTATAGGGAAAATATGTACTTTACCAGAATTGATGAAGACAATTATGCCATCAGGCCCATGAACTGCCCTGGAGGAGTTTTGATTTATAAATCCAGGCCTCACAGTTACAGGGAATTTCCAATGCGGATAACAGAACTTGGATTGGTTCACCGCCACGAACTATCAGGGGTTTTGCACGGTTTACTAAGAGTGCGTTCTTTCCATATTGATGATGCTCATATCTATATGTTACCCGACCAAATTACCGAAGAGGTTCTGGGGGTAATTCATCTTGCAGAGGAAATTTACAACACCTTTGGTTTAAAATACAGGTTGGAGTTGAGCACCAGACCCGAAAAATCAATGGGAAGCGATGAGGATTGGGACCGGGCAGAGAAAGCTCTCGCCGCTGCCCTGGAAAAAAGAGGACTCCCTTACCAGCTAAATGAAGGAGATGGAGCTTTTTACGGACCCAAAATTGATTTCCACATTGAAGATTGCCTGGGAAGAAGCTGGCAATTGGGAACAATTCAATTGGATTTCCAGTTACCTCAACGTTTTGATTTAACCTATGTTGGGGCGGATGGGCAGGAACACCGGCCAGTATTATTACACCGGGCTTTATTTGGAGCCCTGGAAAGGTTTTTGGGAATAATAATTGAACATTTCGCGGGTGCATTTCCAACCTGGCTTGCTCCTGTGCAGGTTCGATTTATTCCCATCGGTGAAAATCACGTTGAATATTCACAAAAACTTTCCCGGGAACTGGAAAAAGAAGGTATCAGGGCAGAGGTGGATGACCGGGATGAAAAAGTTGGTTATAAAATTCGCCAGGCCCAAAAAGAAAAAATCCCCTATATGCTTGCCATTGGTGACCGGGAGATGGAAAGCGAGGAGGTTTCTATTCGCCACCGGCAAAAAGGTGAGGCCGGTCAAATGGATTTCTCCCGATTTAAAGGACAAATTTTAAAAGAAGTCAGGGAAAGAGAAATAGAAAGCTTTTTGGAGAAAGAATAGGGGGTGGGAATTTTTGAGTAGAATTAGATTGCAGTGGGAGGGGAAAGGTTCAACTCCCCCCCCTGAATCCCCCGCCCCAGTACCTTTGCCGGAGATTAAAGATACAAATCTTCTTTTACAGGGGGATAATTACATCTGGTTGAACTGGCTTCGGGAAAAGGGGGTAAAGGGAGATTTGATTTATATGGATCCCCCCTTTTGCACCGGGAATCGGTTTTCCAGCAAGGTCAGGATTGGGAAGGAAAATGTGGATGTAGAAAACCTGGGCTTTCAGGATTTTTGGGGTTCAGGATCAGAAACCTTCCTTGAAATGCTAAGAGTTCGCCTGGTTTTGTGCCGAGAAATACTGGCTCAGTCCGGTTCCATTTTTGTGCACCTGGACTGGCGAACTTCCCATGCTACCAAACTGATTATGGATGAAATATTCGGTCCGGAAAATTTTCGCAATGAAATAATCTGGTGGTACCATGACCCCTCGGGTTATACCAAAAAAAATTATATGCGTAAACACGATACCATCCTTTTTTATTCCAAATCAGGTGATTACAAGTTTAATATGGAAGAAGTTAGAGTTCCCTATTCCAAAGGGACCATGAATCAGGCTGAAAAGGGAGTTATTTCCTTTGGGAGAAAAACAAAAGTTAATCCCAGAGGAAAACCTCCAGAGGATGTTTGGGAAGTGCCGATAATAAACTCCCAGGCAAAGGAAAGGTTGGGGTATCCAACTCAAAAACCACTTGCCTTACTGGAAAGGATAATTAAAGGAAGTTCTGATCCTGGAGAACTGGTAATTGATCCATTCTGTGGCTCGGGGACAACCCTGGAAGCAGCCGATAACCTCGGCAGAAAATGGATTGGTATTGATCAAAATAATTTTGGGCTTTTTTTAACCGGGAAAAGGGTAAAAAATAACTTCACTTTTTCTAGAGATAAAAAATTCCTTGGAAGAAAAGGAAAAGAACTTCAAAAAGAATTTTACAAAAAAAACCCCTCTCCTGGGGTAGAAATCGTTACAAAACCCCGGGAAAGGGATCTGGATGTTTTACTAAAAGGGCTTGAGGGCAAGACTGTTCATTGGTGGGATATCGACTTTCCCTGGTTACGCCTGGAGGATTTGGAAGAAACCAGAAAAAATCTTTTTCTGTTTCCACTATATGATCAAACCGGTTTTCCCCTTGGTAAGTTGCAATTCAATTTTGAGATTAAAGAAAACAACCTAAAAATCCTGGTAAAAGATTACGAACAGCCTTTCCGGGAAAATACCCCCCTGGAGAGAATAAATCCCCAGGAGCTTTTGGAAAAAGTAAATGTCCTGGTTGATGGTCAAAAATTAACGGTAGTTTATCCTCCTTTGCCCAGGGAAGCTACCCTTCCCTTAAAGGGCAACGAACAGGAACTTTCCCTCCAGATGATTGATATTTTTGGAAGAGAAAGGTTTTTCCTTCAGCGATTAGGCTAAAAAAGGGATTTGGAGTTGCAAACTTAGCTTTGGGAAGTATAAGGGGAGCTCATATCCTATTTTGCCCTGAAAACGGCTTTAAGGGGGGCAAAAGGGGCAAAAAGGGAATTTGGTTTTTTGAAATTTCCAGTTAGGTCTGATAGAATAGGTCAAGAAAACAAAAAGAGAGGTTTCCCCTCTCTCTTTATAATGCTCGTTCCACTCTTCCGGAACGAATACAGGTGGTACAAGCTTTTATTCTTTTTGGTGAACCCTCAACCATTGCTTTTATTTTTTGCAGGTTGGGTTTCTGCTGGCGGCGGGAGATACCCGTAGTTTTACGGCCGACACCGCCCAAACGTTTAGCTTTTCCTCGCTGAATAATTCGATTTGCGGTATTATTACCTTTGCCACAAACGGCACAAACCTTGGCCATTGTTCCACCTCCTTTACAGCATCTTATTCTACCATACAAATGGGTATTGATGCAAGGGTAGTTGCAGGAACCGGTGGAAAAAAGGAGAATTTTATTATAGAAGTTGTTAGTATAGGAAAGGGGGAGCTTCAAATGACCCAAGAATTTCAAAATGAACTGGGAAAGGTTCATATTTCCAAAGAAGTAATTGCTAATATTGCGGGGTTGGCAGCAATGGAATGTTATGGTCTTGTAGGAATGGCTTCAAAAAAAATTCAGGATGGACTGGCAGAATTACTTGGAAGAGAAAATTTAAGTCGTGGTGTGGCTGTAAACAGCGAGGGAGATAAACTGGTCATAGATCTCTATGTAATTGTAGAGTATGGAACGAATATTACAGAAGTTGCAAATAACATTATTGACAAGGTAGCCTTCACCATGAAAAATATTCTTGGATTACAGGTTAGTAAAATTAACGTATATGTCCAGGGGGTGAGAATTGGTGAAACAAACTGATCCATCCCCCCAAAAGAAGATAGAAAAAATTGATGCTCCATTAATGAAAAAAATGATAGTTGCAGCAACTTTATGGTTAAACGAAAATCAAGCGGAAGTTGACGCCTTAAATGTATTTCCAGTTCCCGATGGGGATACGGGAACAAACATGTATTTAACCCTTTTTGATGCTGCAAAGGAAGTTGAAAATATTGAAGAAAAAGAAATAAGCAAAATCCTTGATGCTTTTGCCAATGGGTCTTTGATGGGAGCCCGGGGAAATTCAGGGGTAATTCTGTCCCAGGTTTTCCGGGGTTTTGCCAATGGTGCTCGAAAGAAAAAGACCCTGGATACCAAAGAGTTTTCCTTTGCCCTGCGGGAAGCCTCCAAAAAAGCCTATAAAGCGGTTATGAGGCCTGTTGAAGGGACAATTCTTACTGTGGTAAGGGAAGCTGCAAATGCCGCACAAATAGAGGCAGAAAAAACTGACGATATGAGACAATTGCTGGAAGTTACTCTTTTTCATGCTGAAGAAACCCTTGAAAAAACCCCCGACATGTTAAAAGTATTAAAAGATGCCAATGTAGTTGATGCTGGAGGGCGCGGGTTCTGTTTGATTCTCGAAGGTTACCTGCGGGCCCTGAGAGGAGATAGTATTCTGGAAAAAGAACTGAAAAAAGTGACCTCGCTGGATCCCGCAAAAAGGGGAGAACCCGAAAAACTGGAATTTGCTTATTGTACAGAGTTTTTGATTAAGGGAAAGGATATTGACCTGGAAAAAATCAGGAAATATCTTAACCCGCATGGAGATTCCCTCCTTGTAGTTGGCTCTACTGAGGTTACAAAAGTTCATATTCACACCAACAATCCGGGGAAGGTCCTTGACTTTGCGGTCCAGTATGGGCGTTTAAGTAAAATTAAAATTGACAACATGGAGGAGCAGACCGAGACAAAATATAGTTCTCTTCCCGAGCCAGAAAATGAGAAAGAGGTTCCTCTTGAGAAAGATTTTGGGGTAGTTGCAGTTGTAGCAGGTGATGGGCTCGGTGATATTTTCACGAGTCTTGGAGCTGATGAACTCGTAACCGGCGGGCAATCAATGAACCCCAGTACCCAGGATTTAGTTGCGGGCTGTGAAAAAATTCCTTCGGAAAGAATTATTATTTTACCAAATAACAAAAATGTTATTTTTGCTGCCGAGCAGGTAAAAGAGGTAACAAAAAAAGAAATTGTGGTTCTTCCGACAACCTCAATCCCCGAAGGGATTGCTGCAATGATGCGGATTAACCCCGAAGAAGACTTTGAAAGTATTATTAAAGAAATGAAAGAAGGCCTTGAAGAAATAAAAACAGGTGAGGTTACATTTGCTGTTAGGGATTCTAAGGTTGGTGGAATGGACATTAAAGAAGGCGATGTAATAGGACTTTTCAACGGGGAAATTATTGTTGCTAACAACGATGTTTCAAGGGTTTCCCTGGACTTATTGAAAGAAATGGTTGATGAGGATGACTTTTTAATCACCATTTACCGGGGAGAAAAAATTGGCGAAGAAGAGGGAGAAAAAATCAAAGAAATGGTTACCGAAGAATTTCCTGAATGCGATGTGGAAATTTATCCCGGAAACCAGCCCCTGTATTACCTGATAATATCAGTGGAATAATTTGGAGGTGAACCTATTGGGGAAAATTGCAATTGTAACAGATAGTACTGCTGATTTAACAAAACAAATGGCTGAAGAATACGATATTACAGTTGCTCCGCTAAGTGTTAATTTTGGGGATAAAAGCTTTCTTGATGGAATTGAAATTTCGCCCGAAGAATTTTACAAAAAACTTAGAAGTTCTGATCGCCTCCCCACAACCTCCCAGGTTTCGGTTGGGAATTTTGTGGAGCTTTACAAAAAACTTGCTGAAAAGGTAGACACCATTATTTCAATCCATATTTCCGATAAATTAAGTGGAACTTACCAGGCGGCCGTTCTTGCAGCCAAGGAAATTTCCGAAGCAGAAATCGTCCCGGTGAACTCCAAAACCGTTACAACCTCTCTTTCTTTTCAGGTAAGGATGGCAGCAGAGGAAGCCCGCAAAGGTTCTTCTAAAGAGGAAATATTAAAGCGCCTGGAAAAAGCCCAGGAGCAACAGAAAATATTTTTCTCGGTAAAAACCCTTGAATTTTTAGAAAAAGGGGGTAGAATTGGTAAAGCACAGGCCCTTTTAGGGACCCTTCTTAATATAAAGCCAATTCTTACCGTTGATAGAGAAGGTTACGTTGCTCCCCTGGAAAAAATCCGTGGTCATAAAAAGGTTTTACAGAAACTTGCTGCCTTTTATGGTGAGTTTATTGACGAACACGGCCCAAATTGTTTCCAGGCAATTTTGCATGCTGCTGCAGAAGAGGAAGCAAAAGGACTTAAAGCGGCAATAGAAGAAAAATTTGGCCCCCAGAACATTGAAATCAGCCAATTGGGTCCCGTGGTTGGAACCCACACCGGGCCAGGTGCAATTGGTGTCGTTCTTACACCCAGGTAATTTGGAATATTTTAATCCTAATGCATTCGGGGGAATGTATTAGGATTTTTTTTAGGAGGGAGCTGTTGAGGTGGCTGGACTCGACCAAAGTATTCAATTTGTCAAAGGGGTTGGTCCCAGGCGAGCAAAACTTTTGGAAAAATTGGGTATAAAAAAAATTGAAGATCTACTTTATCATATCCCCCGCCAGTACAGGGACCGGAGCCAGATTAAAAAAATCAATGAAGTAGAGCCAGGATTGGAAATAACCGTGGCGGGAGTGGTAAAAGCGAGGGATAAAATTAGAACCCGTTCGGGAAGGAATATTTTTAAGGTTGCTTTTTCTGACGAAACCGGCATTGCTTATGCTACCTGGTTTGACCAGCCTTTTATTTTCCAAAAATTTTCCATTGGGCAGGAAGTCCTTGTTAGCGGAAAAATCAGTGATAAGAGCTGGGAACAGGGCAAGCGGGTGGAATTTATTCATCCAAATTTTGAGCTTGGTGGAGAAGGAGGATTACATAGTGGTAGGATAGTTCCTCTTTACCCCCTTACAGAAGGATTAAATCAAAACCAATTTCGGCGTTGGGTGAATAGTGCTTTAGAAGAATATTCTGAAGCCCTGAGAGAGTTTCTTCCGGAAGAGATTTTAAAGGAAAATGGTTGGCCTGAGCGGGAAAAAGCTATCTGGGAAGTCCATTTTCCTTCCAATTCGGAAATAAGAAAAAAAGCTTTTGAAAGACTGGTTTTCGAGGAACTTCTTTTGTTCCAGATTAAGCTTGCCCAGAAACAATCTGAAAAAAAACAGAAACCAGGATATTGCCACGAAGCCTCTTCAAGCCATACTAATAGGTTAATGAAATCTCTTCCTTTTGCTCTAACCTCCAGCCAGAAAAGGGTTTGGGAAGAGATAAAAGATGATATGGAAAAGCCTGAACCCATGTCCAGGCTTTTACAGGGAGACGTTGGTGCAGGAAAAACAGTGATTGCCCTCCTTGCCCTTTTAAAAACTGTGGAAAATGGCTGGCAGGGGGCATTTATGGCTCCTACAGAAATCCTTGCAGAACAACATTTTTATAAGATGGAACCAATTTTCCGGGAGTTTGGACTCAAAACATTACTGTTGACAGGAAGTTTATCAGTTCGGGATAAAAAAAGAAACTATAGGGAAATATCTTCCGGGGAAGCAGATATAATTGTTGGGACTCATGCTTTAATTCAGGAAGGAGTAAAATTTTCCGATCTGGCCATGGTTGTTATTGATGAACAGCACAGGTTTGGCGTTCAACAACGGGAGGCTCTTTTAAGCAAGGGAAAAACACCAGATCTCCTTGTAATGACCGCTACCCCAATTCCCAGGTCCCTGGCTTTGACCCTTTATGGAGATCTGGAGGTATCGGTAATAGATGAGCTTCCCACTGGCAGAAAACCAATTATTACCCGGGCTCGAAAAACCTCAGCCCGTTCGAATGTTTATAAGTTTATCAGAGAACAGGTCGCTAAAGGCCGGCAGGCTTTTATTGTCTGTCCATTAATCCAGGAATCAGAAAAATTGCAACTTGTTGCTGCTGAAGATATGTTCCGTTTTCTAAAACAAGAAATTTTCCCGGATTTGGAATTAATGCTGATTCACGGGCAAGTCCCCGCAGCCCAGCGGGCAGAAGCAATGAAAAACTTCAAAGATGGGAAAATTGATATTATGGTTAGTACTACGGTTATTGAAGTGGGAGTAGATATCCCTAACGCCACGATAATGCTTATTGAAGATGCTCACCGTTTTGGGCTTTCTCAACTACATCAATTAAGAGGGCGTGTGGGGAGAGGGGCAGAACAGTCCTATTGTATATTGATGTCAGATGCAGAAGATGAGCTTGCGAAACAAAGGTTAAATGCCCTGGTAAAAAATAACGATGGTTTTATGCTTGCAGAAGAAGATTTACGCCTTCGAGGGGCAGGAGACTTTTTTGGAACCAGGCAGCACGGAATAACTCCTTTCCGTTTTGCAGATTTAGTTACCCACCAAAAAATCCTTAGATTTGCCCGGAAAAAGGCTGGGCTTTACCTTCAATTAATACGAGAAAGCGAAAAGCGCTTCCCGGGGGATATTATTAGATAGCCCTTAGAATTATTACCCCGGATTTGGAGGTGTTTAATGAGAGTAATTTCTGGAAAAGCTCGAGGCAGAATTTTGAAAATACCCCCGGAAAAAATTTCCCGCCCAACTGCCGACAGGGTTAAGGAAGCCCTATTTAACATCCTTGGAGAAAGGGTTTTGGGCTCGGTTTTTCTCGACTGTTTTGCAGGGAGCGGGAGTATAGGAATAGAAGCTTTGAGCAGGGGAGCGAAAAGAGCTCATTTTATTGAAAATAATCCCGTTGCATTAAAAGTTCTTAAAGATAACCTGGAAAAAACAGGACTTTTAAGTTTAGCTACAATCTGGAAGGGAAAAGCGGGGGTAATATTAAGCAGAAGATTAAAAGGAGTTGAATTTGATATTATTTTCCTGGATCCCCCATACTCATTAAATCCCTTTCCATTTTTAGAGCTTATTGAAACAAATAAATTAATCGGGGCTAAAGGGATAGTAATTCTTGAAGGATCAAGGCAAAGCCCTGAAGTGGATTGTGCTTTTTGGCGCATTGCGGAAAATCGGGTTTATGGAGATACCAGAATCTCAATCTGGCAAAAGGAGTGAAGTTCATGAAAAGAATTGCAGTATACCCTGGGAGTTTTGATCCGGTTACAAACGGGCACCTGGATATTATTAAAAGGGCAAGCGGAATTTTTGATGAATTAATTGTTGCGGTTTTTAATAATCCCAACAAAACGCCAACTTTTTCTATGGAAGAAAGGGTTGCCCTTATGGAAAAAGTAGCAGGAGAAGTCCCGGGGGTAAGAATAGATGCTTTCAGCGGTTTGCTCAATGAATATGCTGTAAAGAAAAATGCTCGAAACATTGTTCGGGGTTTAAGGGCCCTTTCTGATTTTGAAAAAGAGTTTCAGCAGGCCTTAATGTATAAAAAACTGAACCCTGATCTTGAGATAATGTTTTTAATGACCTCCCAGGATTATGGATTTTTAAGTTCAAGCCTGGTAAAAGAAATTGCATCCTTAGGAGGCTGTATTGATGGATTGGTCCCTGAACCTGTTAAGGAATTTCTTATTGAGTTTTACAAAAATAAGGATCAGAGGAATTAAAAAACCCCTTTTGTAAGGGGTTGGGATAAATTAGGTTTTTAATCCAGGAAAACGGGTGGTGTTCGAAAATCCCGGCCCCCTTTTTTATACTCTGGAGAGGAACAAAAAAGCCCCCAGAAGTCAGTTGCCCGTGCTTCCAGGTCAATCATTTTTTTGATTTCTGAAACT
>PUKG01000107.1 GCA_003550445.1 Halobacteroidaceae bacterium | reverse complement strand
GTAAGTATGATAAGGAGCGGGAGAATGGATAATGTCCTGGTTATTTCCGTTTATGCGATGACCAGGTTTGCTCCCATGGAGAAGGGAAAGTTTTTTACCGTTTTTTCTGATGGAGCAGGGGCATGCGTGTTCAGGGCTTCAGAAGAAGAAAGAGGATATATAACATCCCACTATATTGGTGATGGAAATCACTGGGATAGCCTGGGGATTTACGTAGGAGGAACCCGGTTCCCCGCTACTGTGGAAAGGATTGAGGGCAAAGGAGAAGTGCCTCCCAACCTCACTTTTTACCGGAGAGAGTTGATTAACCGCAACCCCGATTACTGGCCAATTATTATTGAAGAAGCCCTGAAAAAAGCGGATCTGAAAAAAGATGATATTGACTGCTACATTTTTACCCAGATTAATTTAAGTGCAATTAAACAGACCTGCGAAAACCTGGAGATTCCTTTTGATAAAACCCATAACGTTATGGGTGAATATGGGTACACGGGGAATGCGTGCATAATAATGGCTTTAGATGAAGCCCGGAAAAAAGAAAGGGTAAAAAAAGGTGACCTGGTAGCCCTGACTGCTTCCGGAGTTGGTTATACCATGAGCACTATTATTTTCCGCCTTTAGAGAGGAGCTGATAGATTTGTCTCCCCAACATGCTGGTTTGATTGGGTGGGGTACTTTTGTGCCGGAAACGGTAATTACCAAAGAAGAAATTGCTGAAAAATCCCAGCTTCCCGTAGAAGTAGTAGAAGAAAAACTGGGTATCCGACAAAAACCGGTTCCCGGGCCTGATGATCATTGCTCAACAATGGCTTTAAAGGCGGCAAAAAAGGCAATGGATAGAGCAGGTATTGATCCTGAAGATATTGACCTGGTTATCTGGACCGGTGATGAATACAAGGATTACCCTTTATGGACAGCGGGTATTAAGCTAAAGGAGGACCTGGGAGCAAAGAATGCCTGGGCTTACGATCTTGCCCTGCGATGTGGAACTACCATTCTTGCCTTAAAGGTTGCCCGGGACATGATTGTCGCTGACCCGGATATTAAAATTGTTTTGGTTGCTGGTGGTTATCGAAACGGGGATTTAATTGATTATCAAAACCCCCGGGTGAGATTTATGTATAACCTGGGAGCAGGAGCATCAGCAGCAGTTCTCCAGGAAAACGCAGACTATAACCATATCCTTGGGTCGGCTTTCATTGATGACGGCACCCTGACCACGACTGTTGCCGTTCCTGCCGGTGGAACCCGGGAACCCCTTACACCAGAAGGGATTCAAAATAAAAGACATTTCCTCGATGTTCTGGATCCGGAATGGATGAAAGAACGTTTGGAAAAGGTTTCAATGAAAAATTTCCTTGGGGCAATAGACCTTGCCCTGGAAAGGAGCAGTCTTTCCAGGAAAGATATTGACTACCTTGCCTTATTACACATGAAGCGGTCAGCCCACGAATATATATTAAAGAGCCTTGGCCTCAGGGAAAACCAATCAGTTTACCTGGAAGATTACGGGCATATAGGTCAGCACGACCAGATCTTATCCCTTGAGCTGGGCCTGGAAAGGGGCCTGATAAATCCAGGCAGCACAGTGGTTATGGTTTCAGCCGGTGTTGGTTATGCCTGGAATGCCCAGGTTATAAATTGGGGTTAGGAGGAAATTTACCAATGAATCTAAAGCAGGAATACAAAAACCGCTTGATGAGTCCGGAGGAAGCAGTGGAAAAAGTCAAAAGTAACCAGACAATTGTAGCAGCAATGGCTGCTTCTGAACCTCCCGCCCTTTTGGAGAATTTAACCCGAAAGGTAAAAGAACTGGAAGGGGTTCGTATCTGTACATGCCTATTAATGAGGGATTACGGTTTTATGGATCCTTCCCTGGAAGGGCATATTTTGAATGAAAGCTGGTTTTTTGGACCCTGGGAAAGGAAGTATTATGGAAGCCGTATGGCATCTCACCTTCCTAACAACCTCCACGAGGCAGGGGAGAAAAAAGCAGAAAAAGACGAGATTAACTTTTTCTGGGGAACAGCCGCTCCAATGGATGAAAATGGTTTTTTTTCTCTTTCCCTGGGTGTTACCTATGAAAAAATCATGATAGAAAAAGCAAAGATGGTTATCCTGGAAATTAATGAAAATCTTCCCCGAACCATGGGAGATACCCAGGTTCACATCAGTCAAATTGATGGGATAGTTGAAAATCATGTTCCCCTGGTGGAGTTACCCCCGGCAGAATCCACCGAAGCAGACCTGGCCATTGGGAATTATATTTCTGATCTGGTAGAAGATGGCTCTACAATTCAGCTGGGGATAGGGGGAATTCCCAATGCTATTGCTCGAAACCTTCAGGAAAAAAAGAACCTGGGTATTCATACGGAAATGTTTACCGACGGAATGGTTGATCTTTTTGAAGCAGGAGCCATAACCGGTAGGGAAAAAACTATCTGGAAAGAGAAGATGGTGGGAACCTTTGCTCTTGGAACCAACAGGCTTTATCAGTTTATAGATCAGAATCCCGGGATCGAATTTCAACAGGGAAATGTGACCAATGATCCCTATGTAATTGGGAAAAATCACAAGATGATCAGCATTAATACAGCTCTGCAGGTGGATCTATGCGGCCAGGTAGTCTCCGAGTGGCTTGGGGGAAGACAGTTCAGCGGAACCGGAGGGCAGGCAGATACACACCGGGGCGCTCAGCGGTCCCGGGGCGGAAAAGGAATTATTGCCCTAAGGAGTACAGCGAAAAAGGGAACCATTTCAACCATTCAGCCCCAATTACCTGCAGGTGCCCAGGTCACATTGGGCAGGCAGGAAGTAGATCTTGTGGTAACGGAGTACGGGGTTGCTTTTTTAAAGGGAATGAGTGTGAGGGAAAGAGTCCGTCGTTTAATTGCAATTGCCCACCCAGAATTTCGAGAAGATCTCAAAAAAGAAGCTGAAAGGCTTGAGATCTGGTAGGAACTTAAGGTTGGGAAAATGGATTAAAGAGGAAAAAATGGTAAGCGGGTCGAATTATGACTTGAGGTGGTTTGTATGGCCCGCAACCGGATTTTAAAAACAAAACTTCAACCCCCAAGGCTTCCCTCTTCGGTTTTTTCAAGGCCGGGGATAATGGGAAGTCTTGAGCAAATGGTGGATTTTCCACTGATTCTGGTCCAGGCCGGACCTGGGTATGGGAAAAGCACTTTACTTGCAGGGTTTTTCCGTGACCAGGATTTAACCAGTTTATGGTACAGGCTGGATGATAGGGATAATGATCCCGGTGTTTTCACCGATTATCTGGATTT
>PUKG01000026.1 GCA_003550445.1 Halobacteroidaceae bacterium | reverse complement strand
GAGTTTTGGAACTGGCTTATAATCCGGAAACAAAAGAAATCAGGATTAGAAACCAGGAAAATGACAGGCCTTTTCTTTTGAGGATAGATGATGAAATTCCTGCTCACCCCACTATTGTTGCCGCCATGGAATACTATACCGATAGATTGAACGTGGTAGTTGAACGGGTAACGGGAGGGAATTTTTCCGATGTTTTTGCCCCCATTGCCTATTCTACCCACGAAGTTCCCCGGAGGCCAAGAATGGCCGAGGCACCTTTTGGAAATTACCTTGTGGATGCCATGAGGTTAATTGCGGGAGAGGTAATGGGGAAACCGGTAGATTTTGCTTTCCAGGCCAATGGCAATATCCGGGGAGGAATAATTCCCGGGAAGATGGAACCGACTGAAGGTCTAATTTCTTTCTATGATTTGGCCAAGCTTTCTTCCCTGGGAATGGGCCCTGATGGAGAGCCGGGCTATCCGTTAGCCTCAATTTACCTTACGGGAGAAGAAGTCAGGCGTGTTTTAGAGGTTTCTGCCTTTTTATCCGAATATATGGGGGATACCTATTTCCTGCAAACATCTGGACTCCGTTACGAATATGTTCCTGAACGAGCTCTTTTAATGACCGTCCCCTTTATTGACCTGCCGGTGCCAACTACAAGGGCGGTTGTTTCTGCCGAGCGCTATACAGGGGAAGGAGTTCAAACTGACCAAGATGAAGATTATGAGCCCCTGGAAAGGGGAGACGAAGAACTTTACCACATGGTAACCGATCTTTACCTTTTAACTTTTTTACCCATGGTAGGAGACCTTCTTCCTCAATTGGAGCTGGTAATAAAGGATGAACAGGGGAATCCGGTTGATGATATTTATGATACTATTATCACAGTTGGGGGAGGGGAGCTAAAAACCTGGCAGGCCCTGGTGGAATATGCTGCTTCTCACCCCGAAAATGAATTTGGGCTTCCCCAGATCCCCGTTTACTACAGCTCCACTGCCGGACGGATTGTGCCTGTCTGGAGGCTTTCTTTCTGGGCATATATTGGGATCTCCCTGGTTGCTTTGTTAGCAATAATTATTGGCTGGAGAACCAGAAGCAGACGAAAGAGACTGAAAGTTAACTGGTATGGTAGAGCATAATAAAAAGCTGCGGCCTCGGCCGCGGCTTTTTTTGTTTGATTGGTGCTTATAAAGAGTATTAAAGAGCTTTTTCGATATGACGTCGCAGCTCTTTTCCTGCCAGAAATCCGGTAGTATGACCCTTATTAATAGTTGCAACCAGGTGAGACTGGTAGGCTTCTTTTTGGACTTCGTACCGAATAATCTGGTCATGCAGGGCAAGAAGGGGAAAAACATTGTTTTCCTTTTTTTCTGAGAACTTGTCAACAAAATTGAGCTCGGAAACGATTTCTTCTCGATGGGGAAATACCTCAGGAGCCACAAGCTTTGAATACACTGAGTCAAGGAGAATATCAGCAGGTTTTGGTCCTCCCAGCAGGGGAACATAAGCATCCGCGGTGTTGAAAAAAGCCCTGTGCAGGTTGGTTACCCATGCCCCCAGGCTTATTCCGCTTACCATTATTCTTGGGCTTCCTTTTTCCCGGGAAAAAAGGACTAATTCCTGAACCAGTTGGGTTGAAAGGGAAATCATGGAAAGGAACTGGTTCAGGTCGGCGATTTTGTCCAGGTACAGTTTAAAAGACCTGTGAAAAGGGGCCCTGAGATTGAACAGGTTTGCTTCCATCTCACCAAGCCGGGGATTAAAGATTTTAAAAAAAGAATTTTTTTCCCAGCTTTTGTAATTAAAGGGGCGTTCGTTATTACCGTGGTGGTAGATAATGGTGGGGAGGTTATCTCCCTTCCACTGCACCAGGTCAAAAGCAGGATCGAATTGCCCAAAAGAATTGTTTATGCCAACCTCATATTTCCCTTCTCCTTTTATCTCAGGCAATTCAAGGGATCCCTCTTCAAGGAGAGCCCTGTATCCCGGGGTTTTTATAGAGTTTCTAAAAAACTTTTTCCTGCCCAACCCCAGGGCCGTCATTTTTACGGAAATTATATCCAAAAAGGAATGCACTTTTTTGTCACCTCCTATGTGACTGATTAGTCACATAATAACATGAAAACATTTTATTGTCAAATAAAATAAATTATTTAAAAAAATAAATAAATTTTCGAAAAAAATTAAAAAAATCAATTTTTGCTATTGACAAAAAATAAAAAATGAATATAATTAAGTAAGAGATTAAAAAAATTGATAATAAATTTTGAAAAAGGAAAGGGGGAGTAAAATGTTTGATCAAAGCATGGCTTTTATCGCTACCCACATTCACGCCGAAAAAATTAAGTCTCGCAAAAAAGTCCGCAAGTAAAAAAAGATTTTGAGAGGAGGTGTTAAGATGGAAACAATCCTGGGCCAAATGAAATTTCAGGAAATGATAAGCCAAAAATCAAGGAGGAAAAAATAATGGAAAAAGGAAATTTCCAAAATAGAGAAACAGGGAAGGGAAAACCCGTGATCTCAAATGGTTAGTACTTATAAAAATAAAATTATTGAATGAAAGGTCCTGTCCGGGAAAAACCGAACGGGACCTTTTTTATTTCCCGCCCGTCAGGGGAGGAAAAAAACTGTAAAAGGAGAAAAAATTAGTATGAAGATAAATTCCTCCGGAGGGAGGCGAAAAGGATAAATGGAAAAAAGCCTTCGAGAAATCTGTC
Organism: Halobacteroidaceae bacterium; assembly: GCA_003550445.1. Classification (GTDB taxonomy): domain Bacteria; phylum Bacillota; class Halanaerobiia; order B1SED10-174; family B1SED10-174; genus T1SED10-26. The sequence goes on along the minus strand of PUKG01000026.1, from coordinate 633 downwards.
AGGAAAAACCATTAACAAAAAAATATTTAATAGTTCCTCGCCTGGCCCTGGGCCATCAAATCCTGGAGGAGATTTCTGGGGAACAACCCTGGATGAACCTTGAAGTTGTTACTCCCCTTAGCCTTGCAAAAAAAATAATTGAATTTGAATTAATCAGGGAAGGAAAGAAAATTTTGGAGCAAGGGGAATTTGAGGGGCAAATTGAGGAGATAATTCGAGACCTTCAAAATAGGGGAGAGTTGAAATATTTCTCGGTTTTACAGGACCGGGAAAGCCTTGGCCCGCTGGTTTCACCTGTAATTAGGGAACTTCGAATGAGTGGGGTTCAACCTGAAAACCTTGCCCCGGAAAAATTTGTTGATCCGGTCAAGGGTAAGGAAATAAAAAAAGTTTATCAGGCTTTTAATTCCTACCTGGAGAAAGAAAAAATAGCGGATGAAGCAGAGATTTTAATAAAAGCAACCCTGGTTTTGGAAAAAAGGGGTGCAGAGTCCGGGATTTTCCTGGTCCCCGAAGACCTGGAAGTGCTTCATCTGGAAAAAGTTTTTTTAGAAAACCTTGGTAGTGACAAAACCCGGCGATTGAAGATAGAAAAGCTGCAGGGTTTGGAACGGCCCAAAGGTTTTTTTTACT
>PUKG01000057.1 GCA_003550445.1 Halobacteroidaceae bacterium | reverse complement strand
GAGTTTTGGAACTGGCTTATAATCCGGAAACAAAAGAAATCAGGATTAGAAACCAGGAAAATGACAGGCCTTTTCTTTTGAGGATAGATGATGAAATTCCTGCTCACCCCACTATTGTTGCGGCTATGGAATACTATACCGATAGATTGAACGTTGTAGTTGAACGAGTTACGGGAGGAAACTTTTCTGATGTTTTTGCACCGATAGCCTATTCCAGCCACGAAGTTCCCCGGAGGCCAAGAATGGCCGAGGCACCTTTTGGAAATTACCTTGTGGATGCCATGAGGTTAATTTCCGGAGAAGTAATGGGGAAACCGGTAGATTTTGCTTTCCAGGCCAATGGCAATATCCGGGGCGGAATAATTCCCGGGAAGATGGAACAGACTGAAGGTTTAATTTCTTTCTATGATTTTGCCAAACTTTCTTCACTGGGAATGGGCCCTGATGGAGAGCCCGGCTATCCTTTAGCCTCAATTTACCTTACAGGAGAAGAAGTCAGGCGTGTTTTAGAGGTTTCTGCCTTTTTATCCGAATATATGGGGGATACCTATTTCCTGCAAACATCTGGCCTCCGTTACGAATATGTTCCTGAACGAGCCCTTTTAATGACCGTTCCCTTTATTGACCTGCCCGTGCCAACTACAAGGGCGGTTGTTTCTGCTGAGCGATATACCGGCGAAGGAGTCCAAACTGACCAGGATGAAGATTATGAGCCCCTGGAAAGGGGAGACGAAGAACTTTACCACATGGTAACAGATCTTTACCTTTTGACATTTTTACCCATGGTAGGGGACCTTCTTCCCCAGCTGGAGCTGGTAATTAAGGACGAACACGGGAACCCGGTTGATGATATTTATGATACTATTATCACAGTTGAGGGAGGGGAGCTAAAAACCTGGCAGGCCCTGGTGGAATATGCTGCTTCTCACCCGGAAAATGAATTTGGGCTTCCCCAGGTCCCCGTTTACTACAGTTCCACTGCCGGGCGGATTGTGCCTGTCTGGAGGCTTTCCTTCTGGGCATATATTGGGATTTCCTTGGTTGCTTTGATAGCAATTATTATCGGGTGGAGAACCAGAAGCAGAAGAAAGAGAATGAAGGTTAACTGGTATGGAAAAGCATAAAAAAAGCTGCGGCTTCGGCCGCGGCTTTTTTTGTTAGATTGGTGCTTATAAAGAGTATTAAAGAGCTTTTTCGATATGACTGCGCAGCTCTTTTCCTGCAAGAAATCCAGTAGTATGACCCTTATTAATAGTTGCAACGGGGTGAGACTGGTAGGCTTCTTTTTGGACTTCATACCGGATAATCTGGTCATGGAGTGCAAGAAGTGGAAAAACATTGTTATCCTTTTTTTGTGAAAACTCTTCAACAAAATTGAGCTCAGAGGCGATTTCTTCTCGATGTGAAAATACCTCTGGAGCCACAAGTTTTGAATAAACTGAGTCAAGGAGAATATCAGCGGGTTTTGGCCCTCCCAGCAGGGGAACATAAGAATTCGCTGTGTTGAAAAAAGCCCTGTGTAGATTGGTTACCCATGCCCCCAGGCTGATTCCGCTCACCATTATTCTTGGGCTTCCTTTTTCCCGGGAAAAAAGGACTAATTCCTGGACCAGTTGGGTTGAAAGGGAAATCATGGAAAGGAACTGGTTAAGGTCGGCGATTTTGTCCAGGTACAGTTTAAAAGACCTGTGGAAAGGAGCTCTGAGATTGAACAGGTTTGCTTCCAGCTCACCCAGTCGGGGATTAAAGATTTTAAAAAAAGAATTTTTTTCCCAGCTTTTGTAATTAAAGGGGCGTTCGTTATTACCGTGATGATAGATAATGGTGGGGAGGTTATCTCCCTTCCACTGCACCAGGTCAAAAGCAGGATCGAATTGCCCAAAAGAATTGTTTATGCCAACCTCATATTTCCCTTCTTCTTTTATCTCCGGCAATTTAAGGGATCCCTCTTCAAGGAGAGCCCTGTATCCCGGGGTTTTTATCGAGCTTCTAAAAAACTTTTTCTTGCCCAACCCCAGGGCCGTCATTTTAACGGAAATTATATCCAAAAAGGAATGCACCTTTTTGTCACCTCCTATGTGACTAATTAGTCACATAATAACATGAAAATAATTTATTGTCAAATGAAATAAATAATTTAAAAAAATAAATAAATTTTCGAAAAAAATTAAAAAAATCAATTTTTTCTATTGACAAAAAACAAAAAATGAATATAATTAAGTTAGAGGTTAAAAAAATTGATACTTAATTTTGAAAAAGGAAGGGGGAAATAAAATGTTTGATCAAAGCATGGCTTTTATCGCTACCCACATTCACTCTGAAAAAATTAAGTCTCGCAAAAAAGTCCGTAAGTAAAAAAAAGATTTTTAGAGGAGGTGTTAAGATGGAAACAATCCTGGGCCAAATGAAATTTCAGGAAATGATAAGCCAAAAATCAAGGAGGAAAAAATAATGGAAAAAGGAATTATCCAAAAAAGTGAAACAGGGAAGGGAAAACCCGTGATCTCAAATGATTAGTACTTATAAAAATAAAATTATCGAATGAAAGGTCCTGTCCGGGAAAAACCGAACGGGACCTTTTTTATTTGCCGTCCATCAGGAGAGGAAAAAAACTTTAAAAGGAGAAAAAATTAGTATGAAGATAAAATCCTCCGGAGGGAGGCAAAAAGAGTAAATGGAAAAGAGCCTTCGAGAAATCTGTCAGGAAAACTTATTAACAAAAAAGTATTTAATAGTTCCCCGCCTGGCCCTGGGCCATCAAATCCTCGAAGAAATTTCTGGGGAACAAACCTGGATGAACCTTGAAGTTGTTACTCCCCTTAGCCTTGCAAAAAAAATAATTGAATTTGAGTTAATCAGGGAAGGAAAGGAAATTTTGGAACAAGGGGAATTTGAGGGGCAAATTGAGGAAATAATTCGAGACCTTCAAAATAGGGGAGAATTGAAATATTTCTCGGTTTTACAGGACCGGGAAAGCCTCGGCCCCCTGGTTTCACCTGTAATTAGGGAACTTCGAATGAGTGGGGTTCAACCTGAAAACCTTGCCCCGGGAAAATTTGTTGATCCGGTTAAGGGTAAGGAAATAAAAAAAATTTATCAGGCTTTTAATTCCTACCTGGAGAAAGAAAGAAAAGCGGATGAAGCAGAGGTTTTAATAAAAGCAACCCTGGTTTTGGAAAAAGGGGGTGTAGAGCCTGGTCTTTTCTTGATCCCTGAAGACCTGGAAGTGCTTCATCTGGAAAAAGTTTTTTTAGAAAACCTTGGTAGTGACAAAACCCGGCGATTGAAGATAGAAAAGCTGCAGGGTTTGGAACGGCCCAAAGGTTTTTTTTACT
>PUKG01000025.1 GCA_003550445.1 Halobacteroidaceae bacterium | reverse complement strand
CAAATAGTTCATTCAGATCAGGGATACAATATTCAAGCCAGGAATTTCAGGAAATATTAGAACAAAACAACTTGCTCAGCTCCAAGGGCAGAAGGGGCAATTGCTGAGATAATATAGTTTTGGAGAGCTTTTTCAAAAGCCGAAAAATTGAATGGGGATGGCAAATCTCTTATGATACCAGACCAGAGGCCAGGCAGGATATTTTCCAAAACTTAGAGATTTTTTCCAACCGCTCCCGGTTTTATTCCACTCCTGGATACAAAATTCCATAATAATACGAATTATTGAGAAAAGTGGATTGACCTACTATCTGATTTTTCGGGGGAAGACCATTCTACTTTGTTCCGCCTCTGTATTCTTCACTGCCATTCTCTGAATAATTATTTTGCCACAAACAAAATATCTTGCAAAACCAGGCATAAAATTATTTAACATATGGTTTTTTGGAACTGTTTCTACAGAAGTTTTTTAATGTCTTAAATTGTAATTTAAAAATAATTAGGTTTCAAAGGGAAAAATCACCCATTCGGGTGATTTTTTAAATTCTCCAATGTGATAAGGTAAAAAAGAGAGGAAATTTTTGAACTAATAAAAGTTACTAAGGTTTAAATCCAAGTAATATTTTGGAGAAATAACAAAATTAAAACTGTTCAATGAGGAGGGAAAATTATTGTGAAACGAAGAAAAAAGCGAAAACACAATTACTTGGCATTACTATTATTGACAGGTTTTTTAGTTTTCATTTTTTCAGGTTGTGACGTTGAAGTTGAAACAGAAACTTATAATATTACTGGGGAGATAGTTGATAATCAAGGACAGGGAATTGGGGGAGTTTCCATTAGTTTTGGCAATGATAATGAAACAGTGACAACAAGTGAAGATGGAAAATGGAGTAAAGGTGGTTTGGAAGGCACAGTCACTGTTACTCCAGTAAAGGATGATTGGGCCTTTGAACCAGAGAGTCAACAGGTAAAAGGGAAAAGAAATGATGTAAACTTTATAGGGATGGAAATAGAACAGGGCTATACAATATCGGGAACGGTTAAGGACAAAAATGGAGCAGGGGTCGAGGGTGTTAAAATTAATATTTCTGGATATTTGGACCCCCTTTTAACTTCGGATGATGGGTCGTGGAGTAAGAGTGGATTAGAAGGGACTGTTACGATAACTCCAAATAAGGATGGTTGGGCTTTTGAACCAGAAAACAAGGAGGTAAGTGGAGAGGAAACAGACTTGGTCTTTGTAGGAGAGAAAGATGAAATCCCTGTTACTAAATATACGCTAACTATTCAGGTCGAGGGGGAAGGAGCGGTAAACCCAGAAGCAGGGGTGCACTCATTTAATGAAGGGACAAAAGTAGATTTAGAGGCTTTTCCCGAACCCGGTCGTGAATTAAAAACCTGGCTGGGGGATTTAACCGGTAGTGATAACCCAATTGAAATAATTATGGATGAGGATAAGGAAATTACTGCAGTTTTTAAGATTAAACAGGATGAAGAAACCGGTTTTGCTGGTGGAAAAGGGGAGCACAATGATCCATACCTTGTAGGAACCCCAGAACAGCTAGATAATGTTAGGAATTATCTAAATAAACACTTTCTGCAAATAGCAGATATTGACCTAAGTGATTATAATACTGGAGAGGGTTGGGAACCAATTGGGGATTCGAATAATCCTTTTGACGGGATTTTTGATGGCGACGGCTATGAAATAACTAATTTGTTTATCAATAGACCTGACACGGATAATATTGGTTTATTTGGCCGGGGATTGGACAACTCACAATTTATTAGTGTTTCTATTTTGGATGCAAATATTACTGGAGGAAACTGGACCGGGGCTTTAATAGGATTTTGTAGGGGAGATATCCTGAATAGCTATGTGGATGCTGTCGTAAAAGGTGGTGATTATCATTCCGGAGTAATTACTGGTTACTCCAGTGGAACCATAGTGGATTCCCTTGCAAAAGGAATATTAGAAGGGACAAAAATGGTAGGGGGAATTGTAGGGCGTCTCTACTATGGATCAATTTCCAATAGCGGATCCCATGTTTCTGTAAAAGGAGATCTGAATGTCGGGGGATTAGTTGGGTATTCTCAATATTCCCCAATTAGTAATAGCTTGGCTACCGGGAATATTGAGGGTATTGGCGATGGGAGTTATGGTACAAACACCAATATGGGTGGACTTGTTGGACAATTTATTAGTACTACAATAGAAAGGTGTTCCTCTACTGGAGAAGTAAATGGGTTAAATCGAATTGGAGGCCTGGTAGGTAGGATGTCCGGCGAAATACGGGAGAGTTTTTCTACTGGTGTTGTTAAAGGAAACCATTATGTGGGGGGGATGGTGGGGTATACCGTTTCTCTTACCAATAATATAGAAGATTCTTATTCCGCGGGAGAAGTGATAGGAAATAGTTTTTTTGGAGGACTTGTAGGTCAAAATAGAGGGAAGGTTAAGAACAGTTATTCTGCTGTAATAACTGAAGGTAGAGGGTTAATAGGACACAATTCTACTGATCATTATGGAACTGGAGAAGGGGAAACCATCGAGAGTTTTTACAATAAAGAAATTTCCCGTCATGATGAGAATGACGATGAGTCAGAATATGGAATTGGCAAAACCACAACTGAACTGTATGACAAGGATACCTATATTAACGCAGGTTGGGATTTTTCTTCGACCTGGTTCATAGATGATGGAAATGACTATCCCAAATTACAATGGGAAGAATAGAAAGGCAAATAAAGAAAGAAAAAAACCTCGAAAAAAGGAAGGGATTTACTAAACCCCAGTTTTAGAAAAACTGGGGTTTGATTTTCGGATATTTAAAATTACCAAGAAATGGCGTTTACCTGCAAAAAATTATTAAATCGAGGTTTGGCGAAGAAATTAGCTTTAGATAAATATATTTTAACGCATTAAAGGTTTTTTTCCTTAAATAGCTAAATAATAGGTAAAAAAATAACTTTATTTGCTTCAACTTTATGCTGGAATCCTTTGGAAGGGATGTGGGGTGTTGAATGCAAGGGTGGGCATGATATTTTTGATTTCTTTATCCATAATTTTTTCATTTGTCGGTTCCGGATTGAGTCAGGAAGTTGGAAAGGCGAATGTCGAGGTAAAAGGGGATTTTGAATTTTATGCTCCTGTTCCCGTGAGGTTTGGTGCTTTAATAATTCCTATCGATGGTCACTCTTTTTTTGCTTTTGGGGAAGAGGAGGGATTGCAACCATTATTTCACCTCAAATTATTGGGTTCCTGGACTCCTGAACCAGAACCAGAAACTATCGCCTATGTTATGGAAAAGGGTGTTACCAGGGAGCTTTTGGGGCTGTATTT
>PUKG01000189.1 GCA_003550445.1 Halobacteroidaceae bacterium | reverse complement strand
TCACCTGGAAGAAGGGGCTCCCGAAAGAGAAGTTCTATAATCTCTTTAGAGATGAAAAAGGAGAGGCTTTTTGCCTCTCCTTTTTATTTATCTTTAATTTTTAAGGACTAATTGGAGAAAATATAGAAACCAATCAAAAAGTGGAAATTTCAGGTTGCTTAAGGAGATTTTAAAATAGGTTGACCGGAAAACAACCTGCTGGTATTATTATAATTAAGAGGGAAAATCCTGGCAGGGGTATTAACCGGGAGCCTAAAGGAAAAAATAAAAATGGTCCCGCCCGGATTATTTAGCAAGGGATAGAGTGATTTGAGAGGGGGGCGGAGTATGCATTATGAACCGAATAAAGACTGGGAACGAGAAGAAGAGGAAGTAAAACCCGGATGGAAAGATTTTGTAGCCATGACAATTGCGGCCTATGAAATCATCCTTGTCCCGATGTTAATAATTTTCGGGGTTTTGGGAGGGGTAATCCTTCTTTTTTACCTCCTTTTTTAAAAGAATAGCAAAAAACCCCCGTTTTCCGGGGGTTTTTTCACGTCTGGTGCCGAGAGCGGGATTCGAACCCGCACAGGCGATTGCCCACAGCGCCCTCAACGCTGCGTGTCTGCCAGTTCCACCATCTCGGCTCTTTAAATATTATAACACATCAAAAATTGCTGTCAATAACCAGACCCCCCAAATTTTTTGGGGAAAATCAAAGAGGATCGGTGGTTTTCAAAACCAATAAAGGTTAAAAAGTTAGGGGTAATGTTTTTCCGGGGTTTTACCAATGTAAATCAAAGGGTAAAATAAAAAGGATTATGTAAGGAATAATTAGATAAAAATAAATCTTTCAAAGGTTTTTTATTAAAAATAATGCAGGGGAAATCAAATTTTTGGTGAATTATTAATCTAATGTTTTAAGATTTGAGGTGAGAAAATGGATAGAATTCGTGATATCCTGGCCCTGGTGGTAATCCTGGGAATTCTGGGAGCTTCTCTGGCCGGGATATACTTTTTGCAAAAAGGGATTGATGTCCAGATTTTTAACCCCGAGCAGCGGAGTGTTGTTAGGACAATAGAAGCCGTTGGGGAAGTAAAATTTGTTGAAAATAATGAGGTAATTGCACCTTTTGATGGAAAGGTGTTAGAAGTTTTTTCTGAGATAGGGGATATTGTGGAAGAAGGTGATCCCCTCTTTTCTTATTCCGTTGAAGAATGGGAGGTACAGTTGTTCCAAAAACAAATCCAGTTAAAAAGACTTGATGAACAGATTGAAACCAAAAAAAGGCAACTTGAACGAGAATTAATTGATCTTGAAGAAGGAAAACTGGATTGGTTGTTAAGAGAAAAAGAATTGGAAATCCAGATTGAAAGACAAATGGAAGATCAGAAAAGGCTAATTGAAGATTTAGAGAAATCTTTTGCTCGAGAAAAAGAAGAACTTAAATACCTTGAAGAGCTGCTTGAAGAACATCATGTATCTCGAAGAGAATTTGAAGAGGCTCAGGCTCAAGTTAAGTCTATTGAAAGTGAGCTTAATAGGGCTCAACAGGATCTGGAAAGGTTTTCAGAAGTTGAGGTTCCCATGAAAAGAGAAAGTATTGCTCGAGAAGGAGAGAGAATAGAAAAGGACATCGAAAGAATAAAAAAGGAAATTTCCAGCTATTATGATCCGAACACTTTGAACTTAGTTGAGGAAGAAAAAAAGTTATTAGAAAAGAATATTACTGATTTAGAAAACCAGATTTCAGGAAGAACGGTTTACGCTCCTATTGATGGCTATTTAACAGGTTCAGTTATTGAAAAAGGGCAGCAGATATCATCAGGAAGAATTGTAATGCGTATAAATGACCCTCAATTTTTAGAGATTGTTCTGAGGGTTGAAGGAAAGAATTTCCACCGTCTTGAAGAAGGGCTGGAGGTGGAAATTGATTTAGAGGACGTTTATCCACCTTTAAGTGGTGAAATTAACTGGGTTTCTTCCTGGGCGGAAGGAAATACTGTTGAGGTTGGAGTTCGAATTACTGATCGCCGGGAAATAATCAAACCAGGGATGATGGTTGAAGCAACAATTAACCTACCAGGAAGGAGAGTTCTGGCAATTCCCCCTCATGCTGTTTTTGAAAGAGAATTACCGGATACCCGGATGGTAATTCGGGAAGGGGAAGATATTGGTTACTATGTTTTTCTGGTAAATAAGGATACCCGAGAAGTTTATCCTCACAGGGTTCGGATTGGACAGGTAACAGAGGATTTTGTGGAAGTAATTTCCGGTCTTAGTACATCAAGCAATGTTGTTATTGGAGATTATGAGGCCTTAAATCAGCTTGAATCAAAACTAGCTGACTGGGAACGGAGAATGATTGAGGAGATCAGAGTAAATTTTTCTGATGGGAATTAGGAGCTGTTTCCATGGGGCGCTTTTTAAGTAGGAGAATTTTTACAGTTTTACTCCTGATTTGGCTATTAACTGCCATTATTTTTGCTCTTATTGCTTCTTCCCCTCAGGGACTGGAAAGGGTTTTCTCAGTTGGGGGAGGAGGACCTTTTAATATTGCCCGTGAAAGGAGCATTCAAAACCTTGATACCTCTCCTGCCGGGGAATATTTTCTTTGGGTTAGCGAGATTGTAAAAGGAAATTTTGGTACTGTTGGAGGGACTGAAGGAGCGGGCTTTCCCCTTGGGACAATTTTATGGCAAAGACTTAAGGTGAGTTTATCCCTAATTTTAAGTTCAATTGTTCTGGCGTTTTCTCTGGGGTTGGGAATGGGGATTTTTAGCGCCCTAAGGCCCAAGAATATTGTCACAAGGCTTTTTAATTCTATTAATATTTTAGGAGTTTCAATTCCGGATTTTGCCCTGGGGATTCTTTTATTAATTGTTTTTTCAGTCCACCTCCGCTGGCTCCCATCAGGAGGTTATCAAGGCCTTCTTTTTGATGAGACTGAATCGGGCATGTTATGGGATAGGCTTAGACACCTTATTCTTCCCGCTATTACCCTTTCTTTTGGGTATATTGCAATTTTTGGTGAGCATGTGAAGACATCTGTTTCTATTGTTATGGGGGAAGATTATATTAGAACCGCCCGCTCCAAGGGTTTATCAGAAAAAATGGTAGTGATTAAACATGCTTTAAGAAATAGCCTTATTCCGATTTTGGCTTCAGTTTTTTCTTCTCTCCCTTTTTTCCTTGGGGGAATAGTTGTAGTAGAACATCTATTTTCCTGGCCTGGTCTTGGGGCGTTTATTTTTCGAAATGTGTTAGATAGAGGTGGAGATTTTTACGTTGTTTTAATAATAACGGGATTAACTTCTTTTATAACTCTTATGAGTAGTCTGTTTGCTGATTTTTTATATGCTCT
>PUKG01000271.1 GCA_003550445.1 Halobacteroidaceae bacterium | reverse complement strand
CGGCCATTGCCTCATCTTCATCCATCTCTGCTAATTCTTCCTGCATTTCCTGGACCTCTTGCATAAACTGCTCCTGAGCTTCATGGAAAGCAGGGTGGACTTCAGCAATTGCATCTAGGTCGACTGAAACAACTACAATATCGTCAGCTAAAACAGGAGTTCCAAACCCTGCAAACCCCACCACAAAGAACAATCCAACTAAAATTGAAACAAGCTTATTTTGTCTCATAATTCCTCCTATTATTTTCCTTAATTTTTATTAAGATCCGTCCTCAAAAGGATCGTCATCGAGATCCGGGTCTTCAAAAGGATCATCATCAAGGTCAGGATCGTCTAGCGGTTCTTCCATTTCAAAATCTTCTTCGGGAGGAGCTCCACACCCAGCCATCGCAATGGCTCCAAGAGCAAGGAGAACCACCAGAAGCAGAATAAGCTTTTTACTTCTCACCGCAATACCTCCTTTAAACTGAATTCTTTATTGTTAAAACCAGTGTAAAGGGAAAATGTGATATCCAAGTGATAAAAGATTAAACATATTGAAAATAAGTAGTTTTTTCCCTTCAATGAAACCAAAAATCTATTTTGTATATTCCCAGGTTTTTTTCCTTTCACCCATAAAAAACCCTCCGGGGTTAACCGGAGGGTAATTGGTTTTCTGCTTTTATTTTTTAATTATGGGTTTTCCCTTTTAATCTGAACACAACTGCCAAATAGTTACGTGTGCTGCAATATATATATCTCCGGGTTGTCCATCGAAATAACCCTTTTCGGGTAAATAATCATTTCCTATCCAAAAATAGATTTCTCCTAAATAAAAACCAGGGTCAGTTTCATACTCTACAATAACTTTCCCATAAGTATATTCAAGTCTAACAACTCCCACTAATTCTCCATTTTCGAAAACATTGTTCCCTGCTCCAGCCGAGAGTTCTAGGGTATAAATCCCTTCAGGAAGAGACCGGTTGGTCCAACCCCAGTTCTGGCTATTAGTGATATCTTTAAATGGAATAGTATATCCTTCCAAATATCCCCAAGCTGTATCACTACAATAAGCAGGGTATAAGGGTTGGTAAGGGTTACTTTCCCATTTTCCGGATCACTGGAAACCCGATACATTAAACTAAACTGAGTTGTATTTAAGTTATTTTCTCATGCTATAACTTCAACATATCCACCAACAGGGCTGATTTTAAGATGCCAAACTGGCTTTGGTTATTTTCCTACCAAGTAAGTCCCAGGGATTAAGCTACATTCAAACCATACGTAGCCGTCTGCTTTTTTCCGCTCAACCAGTTTTCCGCCTGGTGGAAAAGATATATCTTCTGTAAACCCGCTAACCGTTACCCAAATGCTATTGGGCAAAATACTATCACCAGGATCCCTTGGAAAACCTTTTCAATTTTTAGGTAGCCCAGTTCGATAGTATTGGTGACAGTACCTTTAGCACTGGCCGCTACAGTCTCACCAGTTACTACAACTAACTTCCGGTCAGCCGGTTCATAGCTTGGAGTCCAGCCGTCAACGTTGATCTCTTCAAACTAATATTCGCCCGGAAGCAGATTGCAGAGACCGTCAGTCCATTCAGGACCTTCCAGGGTCAGTGTGCCAACAAGGTCGCCTTCATCATCTCGGATCTCAACGCTGATAGGATCTCCATACGTTGACCCGTACCCTGATTGTTTCAGACTTTACGACCTTTTAAGCAACCAGGATCAAATTTCATTGTATTTAAAATTTTTATTTCTGAAGTTGTACAAGATTCAACCCCAACACTATCCCCCTCGGGGTAAGATACGGTCCAACCCTCTGAAACATTAAGTTCTTTTGCCGTATAGGTTTGAGGAAAGAGGCCAGTGTTTTTTTACTTTCCATTCATTATCTTTATTTAACAAAATCGTTTCAATGCAATCCATTATATCAGTAACCCTAACCTGAATATCAGGAAGCTCAAAATCCGCCGGAGGTCCTTGGAAGTTTTTTGTTATCTCTAGACTCCCAAAGACAAGCCAACCCAAGGCAGAAAAAGAAAACACTAAAACACTCACAAATAATAGTAATTCTCCTGATTTAAGCAGTTTAATTAAAATCATTTCCCACTTATCACCTCTTCTTATTGCAATCTAAGGGTAAACTTCCCTTGAAAAACCACTATTTTTTTGTTGACTTTGTACCTGTAAAGTGTTATAATATGCATTAGTTACAGAAAGCAATAAAACTTAGCCGGGAAGTTGCTTCCCGGCTTGTCTTTCTCCATTTTTTCTCAGCTACTTTGAGTTGAAACAACAATCTTTCTTTTTTGAACCTATATGGAACAGAAAATATCCCTTTCTTTTAAAACCATTACTTATAGTTAAATAACTGAGCAATTAATGATCTCCCTATCTTTTGGACAAATCAGTCATGTCTTAATTGCTCCTATGGTTCCCTTGCTTAAGGGAATTTTTGTTTGCCGGGCAGTTGATGAAAATTTGCTGTCTTTTCTTTTTCTACTGGTTTCTATCGAAAAGAAAAAAATCCAATCTTGAGGGGGCTTTTAATGAATCTTAAAGAACTTAAGCTTTCTTTCCAGAGAAAAAAGAATGAAAGGATTACAGAAGAGTTAATAAAGCCTTACAAAAAAAGAATTAACCTCACCTGGGAAAAAAGATTAGAACTGATCGCTGGTGAAGAAAAGTGGCGTTTAAAACACCAAAAATTTCTTAGCATTTACGCTTTACCCGGTACCAGGGTAATTTGTCATTCTTTGAGAAATTCTTACCCTCCTTTTATCGAAGGAAATGATATCTTCCTAGAAGAAAAACAGGAATACACCGTGAAAGAAACTTTTCCCTTTGATTGTTTTACCCTGGTTGAGCTAGAAGAAATGCCCGGAATTTACTTCAATTCCCTTTGTTTTAAAATGCTTTCTGATTAAACAAAATAATCCCACCTTGAATATTATTCCTTTTAAGGGAGGCCACCAATGGAAAAAAAGAAAAAGCCAAAAAGAAAAATCTCAGTTCAAAAGCACTTTTCCCGGTTTGTGGAACAACTAAATTCCACAGCCTTCAACAGGTGGGTTTTCACAGATATTCACGGGCATTACCATCATTTTGCAGCTCTCCTGGATACCATTAATTATCAGGGTGATGGGCAGTTAATTTTCCTTGGGGACTATATCGACAGGGGACCTTATGCTGAGCAGGTTATTTCTCGGATTAGAGAACTCCAGGATAACTATGGAAAAGACAAGGTTATTGCCCTCCAGGGTAATCACGAAGATATGCTTTGCCAATACATGGAGGCAAAAATAAACCGGTCTTTTCCCCAGCCTTTGCTATTTGAAGATCCAGTTAACTTTGACATAAAAAAACACTATG
>PUKG01000291.1 GCA_003550445.1 Halobacteroidaceae bacterium | reverse complement strand
GCTTTTTCTTCAGGATGTTCCTGGTTAAAGCGGGAAAAAGAAAAAGGATATAGTAAATCATCCCGGACTTTAGGACCGAATAGGAGGGGTTCCTGGAAAAGGAGAATAACCTCTCTTCGAAGGGAGGTGTGATCATAATTTTCTAAAGGTTGTTCCTGATAAAAAACCTTTCCGGTGGTGGGTTCCCAGAGTCGGTTAAAAATCTTTAAAAAAGTAGTTTTACCCCCACCACTTGGGCCAGAAATACCAATGATCTTGTTCCGGGGAAGCTCAAGATTTGTTTTCTCAAGAACAACCTTTTCTTCAATTTTTATTGAAACCTCCTCAAGTTTGAATATAGACATAAAATTTCCTCCTTTGGGGTAGAACATTCCTGCAAAAAAAGAAGAATCCTTCAAGAAATTTAATAGTGGCAAAAAAGGAGTTAGGAGAATGTAAACGAATAAATAATTTAGGAGAAAAGTCAGAAACAGAAGGAATTGTCAGGTTTTTCAATTAATCTCAATACAGTTCTGTGGGAAAGGATGAAAAGTAATGTTTGGAAGAATAGGTGTCCCCGAGTTATTATTGATTCTGGTTGTTGTGCTTTTAATTTTCGGCCCTAAAAGGTTGCCTGAAATAGGCAAATCTATTGGCCGGGGTTTGCGGGAATTCAGGAGTGCATCAAAAGATTTTCAACGAAGCCTGGATGATGACGATGACATTGAGGAAGAAGAAAAGAAAGAGGATAAGAAAGAAAAAAAGGAAAGCCCGGAAACCCATGAACCCAAGCAGGAAGATTAGGTCATGGGGTTTGACATACGGGGAAAGGTAACAGGAGTTATTCTGGCCGGTGGCAAGGGCCGCCGTATGGGCCAAAGCAAATGGATGTTAAATTTAGACGGGCGGAAACTTATCTCCTGGACAATTGAAGCCCTGGAGCCCCTTTTTGGGGAAATAATTATTGTAAAAAGGCCCAAACAAAAGATTGAGTTTCCGGGGGTAAGGATAGTCAATGACGACCTGTCCTACCCTCCTTCTGCTTTAAGAGGAATTGCTGCCGGTCTGATGGAAACCAAGACTGAGTGGGCTT
The DNA here is from genome assembly GCA_003550445.1 of Halobacteroidaceae bacterium. GTDB lineage: Bacteria > Bacillota > Halanaerobiia > B1SED10-174 > B1SED10-174 > T1SED10-26. The sequence continues at coordinate 2,291 of PUKG01000291.1, read as the reverse complement.
TTTTTTGCGGTTGTGACATGCCTTTTATCCAGGAAGATCTGGTTAGGTTTTTATTCAAATTTACTTCTGGTTATAAGGGAGTGGTTCCGGTTCTGGAGGATGGGCCTCATCCCCTGCACAGTTTTTATCATCGGGACCTTATTAAGCCGATAAAAGAAAAACTGGAAAATAAATCTTTTAAGCTATTGAGGATAACCGATCACCCGGGAGTGAGAACGGTAACACCAGAAGATTTTGCCGGGTTTAACCTTGATAGGTCGTCCTTTTTTAATGTTAATACGCCCGAAGACTTAGAACGCGCGGGAAAAATAATCGCCGCACGGAGGGATAGAAGTGGATGAGATAGCAAAAATGTCCCTTATTGAACATCTTGAAGAACTCCGCTATCGGTTATTTGTAATTGTGGGGTTTGTCTTCGGGTTTAGCCTGGTATCGTTTGTTTTCGTGGATGTTCTCCGGAGTGTAATACTTGTACCTGCAAAGGGACTTTCTCTAATTTATTTAACTCCTCCGGAAGCATTTTTGGGAAACATCCGCCTTTCCTTTACAAGCGGATTATTTTTTTCTCTCCCTGTAATTCTCTATCAAATCCTTGCCTTCCTTTTGCCCGGCTTTTATAAGGAAGAAAGAAAGGTCCTTATACCATCTTTTCTGGCAATTGGTGCCCTTTTTTATCTGGGACTTTTCTTCAGTTTTTTTGTTGTTTTTCCCCTTGCTATTAACTTTTTCCTTGGTTTTGCAGGAGAGGAACTACTTCCAATGTTTACGTTCCAAAATTACCTGGGGTTTTTTTCCCGTTTTCATTTTGCCTTTAGCCTGGTATTTCAATTACCGCTGGTTTTATTAATACTGGGGCTTTTGGGGGCAGTAACTTATGATACCCTCAGGAGAATTAGGAAGTTTGCATTCCTTGGGATCATAATTGTTTCTGCAATTTTAACCCCCCCCGACTTTTTTTCCCAGTTACTAATGGTAGGGCCCTTGTATTTGCTTTTTGAGGTAGGGTTGATCTTAATTCTCCTGGTGGAAAAAAGGAGAAGGAAAAAATAAAATCCCTTTTCAAGGGACGGAGGCAGGGTTATGAGAAGGTTGACCTGTTTTGTTTTGCTTCTTTTAATTTTTTTTACCTCTCCCCAGATAATAGCGGGTAACTGGTTTGTGCAGGGAGATGTGGAATTGTTTTATGAATACTGGCCCGGGGTTCAACCAGAACGGGGTAGCCTGCTTTTAATCCATGGATTGGGGGGCTCTACTTTTAGCTGGAGAAAAATTTCTCCTCAACTGGCAGAAGCAGGCTACAATGTTTATGCTGTTGACCTCCCCGGGTTCGGGCGAAGCCCCGCAAAGGAAAGCCTTGATTTGTCCAGAACGGGATTTGCCAGTATTTTGTGGAGTTTTTGGTCTTCACAAAATCCCCCCAAACCCCTTTTCCTTTTGGGACATTCCATGGGAGGGGGTATTGCTTTGCAAATGGTTGGGGATGATAGGGAAAATATTGAAGGCCTTGTTTTAATTGCACCGGCATTACAGGAACCAGAGGGGGGTTTTTGGACTTATTTCCTTCGGTTTCGCCCGGTTAGAAGGATAGGGGGATGGATAATGGGGAATTTTTTCCTTAAAGAAGAAAGGGTTGAGGAAATTCTCTCCTCGGCGTACCGAAGAAAACCAACCCCCGAAGAATTTGATGCATATTATGAGCCCCTGGCAAAGCCAGGGGCCCTGGAAACCCTTTTTAAAATGACTTCTGACAACCGGAAAAGTAGTGTAAAACCCCCAGATGGAGTTGAAGAAAAAACCCTTTTAATTTGGGGTGAAAGGGATGACTGGGTTCCTCCTCCCACCAGTGAAAAGGATTTAGAAGTTTTTTTGAATTATAAGCTGGAAATAATCCCTGGTGGTGGGCACCTGGTAATGGAAACCCATTACGAGGAAACCATTGATTTGATTTTAAACTTTTTGGGAGGGAAATAGCATGATTCCCATAAAAGATGATGTTCCCCGCAGACGACTTCCCTTCATTACCTGGCTTTTGATCCTTGTAAACGTTGGGATTTTTATATGGCAGACTCAGTTTTCTCAGATGGAGTTGATGAGGTTTTTCTATACCTACGGCATTGTTCCCCGGATTTTTTTGACCTCAATCCCCCCTGAGTTTACGGTTCTGCTAAGCTCAATGTTTTTACACGGGAACCTGGGTCACTTGGTTGGGAACATGTGGATTTTAGGTCTTTTTGGAGATAATGTAGAAGACCGCCTTGGTCGGTTTTCTTTTTTGCTTTTTTATCTTGCCG